>JAHJLU010000132.1 GCA_018821745.1 Myxococcota bacterium
GCCATTGACCGGTCCGTCTTCGTCAACTCGCCCAGCCGCTTCCAGCAGATTTACGACATGTGGTGGATCGAGTGTGTGTGGTCCGCCACGGACTACGCCGGGGACTCCTCGGTGGCCTGGGCCCTCATGGTGAACAGCGGTGACATCTCCGAGGGATCGGGTCTTGAGTACCACAGCCACGACAAGGACGCCGTGGGCTGGGACGGCTGCTACGCCCGCTGCGTCCGCCGGTCCGACACCACCGATACCCACAGCCGCTTCGTGGCAGCCGAGCCCGTGAGCGGGGAACCCATCGTCGGCGACAGGGTCACCGGGCTCATTTGGCAGGGATGCTCCGCCGGACAATCGGGCGCCGACTGTTCAGGCGACGCGGAATTTATTGACTGGGCCTCGGCCCTGGCCTACTGCCAGTCACTCACCTGGGGCGGATACAACGACTGGCGACTCCCGAATATCCGGGAAATCTCCTCCATCATCGACGGGTCAAGGACCCTGCCCGCCATCAACACAGGCGTCTTCCCGGGCACTCCCTACTATGGGCCAGTGACCAACAACAACGCCGGACAGTACTGGTCATCCACGGCCCGATCTTACAACAGCTTCGCACTTTATGCCGACTTCACCTTCGGCTTCACCCACTTCTACGAGCAACCGGAAGGCCGCCACGTCCGCTGCGTCCACTGAGTAAATATCAACCAACGGAGACCACCCCATGAAAATTCTGCCGCTTGTACTGTTATCCCTGACCCTGGCAATCTCGTGTTCCAAAAAAGGCGAGGATGGCCCGCCCAAGCCCTTCACCGGCAAACTTACCGGTGAGCGGATCATGGGCGTCAAGGGTCTGGTTAAACCCTTTCTTGCCTGGGACAAGGGATACGCCCTCATCCTCTCCCGGCTCGGACAGCCCACGTTGCAGAAAAAAAATTACTACTACTGGTCACTCCTTGAGGGGGACACCTGCTACGAATTTTATATGTCCCAGGAGAACGAGAAGAAGTACTTCAAAGACAAAAAGAACCCCGGGCTCATGGTGGGGACGGTCTCACACCCCGGAAAATGGAAAAAAGACGGCCCCGTGTTTAACTGGAAAAACTGCACCGAACACGCAAAAGGGAAAAAGTGATCCCCACCCGCCCGGACTGCATCCTGTTCAGTCACCACGCTCTTTTGTGGAAGATGGAGCTCAGGGGACCATTTATAGCAGGATATTCTAGCGGCAACACGGATGTGGAATTCCAATCCATTCCAACGGGAAGTCCCTGAAGCCCCAGGGATGTTGGGTGGCAACTGCGCTGCTTCCCCGTACACCTGAACACCCCTTCTTGCGTGGTGAGGGTATAGCCATGCACATCTCTTCCAATGGAAAGGACCTGGGCATCGGCGTGCAGTACCTTGATCAATTTGTCCTTTATTTTGAGTTTCTCCTTCTTTGAGTTGCCTGTGGTCTGCGAGATTATAGATCTTGGTCATTGCGTCATCGACGAGCGCGAGCATTGTCGGGGCCCCGGCGACTCCCACTACTTTTTGTCCGTGTCCGATGGTCTCGCAGACGTTGTCCGTTCCGCAGAGCGATCCAGGACGCCGTCCCCGAACTTGCCTTGACCAGACCAGGAATTGGAAGTACGCTCAGGGAAACGTCCATGTCTCGATGAGGAGGTCCCACATGCGTCACATTCTTCTCCTTTCCGTTCTGTTCATTCTGACTTCGTGCGATTCCACGACTAACCACGCCGACACCTGCGGCGATCAGATTGTCGACGTCGGAGAGGAGTGTGACGGGGCCGACATCAATGGCCATTCCTGCACCGAGTTTGGATACTACGAGGGAATACCCTCCTGCAACAGCGACTGCTCTCTCAATCTGACACCCTGTGCGGCGGGCGGGCTGTGCGGAGACGGTGTCGTCCACTCGGCCTTTGCCGAGGAGTGCGATGGCCAAAACCTCGATCAGCAGACCTGCAGCGACATCGACCCCTCCTTCTACGCGGGACAGGGGTCCCTCGCCTGCGGCGCCGACTGCAAATTCGACACCTCCGGCTGTCTGTTCTGTGGTGACGGTCAGGTCACCGGGGAGGAGACCTGCGATGGCACCGACACTGGAGGCCAGACCTGCAGCGACATCGATCCGCTGTACCACCCCCAAGAGGGAAGCCTCGCCTGTGTTGACTGCCAGATCGACCTCTCGGCGTGCATCTTCTGCGGTGACAACATCACCAACGGCCCCGAGGTCTGTGACGGGACCCATCTGACCACCCAGCCGACCTGCGGCGAGATGGGCTTCGCCGGGGGAACGCCGACCTGCTCCGCGGGGTGTGACGCGGTGGATTATTCCAGTTGTCACACCTGGGTCGACATCGCCTCCTTCGACAAGCACTCCTGTGCCCTCAACTCGGTGGGCGAGGTATGGTGCTGGGGCGAAGGCGGCTCCGGTCGTCTGGGCAACGGATCCTCGGTCGACAGCCCCGTCCCCGTCCGGGTCCAGAACCTCCCGGGCCCAGCGACGGTCATCACCGTGGGCAAGGAGCACTCCTGCGCGATCGTGGGAGGAGATGTGTTCTGCTGGGGGCGAAACACTTCAGGACAACTTGGGGACGGAACCACCACCAACGCCCCGACCCCCATTCAGGTCGACGACTCCATCTCCATCTACAACGGCATCACCGCCGGGGACAGCTTCACCTGCGCGAAGGTCGAGGGCGGCACGATGAAGTGTTGGGGGGACAACACCTACGGCCAACTGGGGAGCTGCTCCGTCCAGCCCTATCTGGCCTCTCCCGAGCTGGTCCCGCTCTCCTGCGGGTCGCCCGTTCCCCTGCGCTTCAACACCCGGCTCTCGGCGGGCAACGACCACATCTGCGTGGACAATACAGGGAACACCTACTGCTGGGGGAGAAACCTGTATGGGCAGCTCGGCAACGACAGCACCTTGAACGCCGATCTGCACGAGACCTCCCTCTATAACGACAACGGCACGCTGAGGGTCCTGAACGGCTCGCAGATCGCCTCCGGCGGCTACCACGCGTGCGCTGCCAACACGGATCGCAGCGACGCGGTTGTCTGCTGGGGACGCAATACCGCCGGGCAACTGGGTTCCGGCTCCAGCACCCAGCAGCATGTCGGTTTTCAGACCGACCCCGTGCTGCAGGGCGTGTCCGAAGTCTTCGCGGGGCTTGAGCATACCTGTGTTTTTCTCGACACGGGCGACATCTACTGCTGGGGGGGCAACCATAACGGGGAGCTGGGACAGGTCCCGGGGGACATGTACGTCACCAATCCGCAGGTGGCCACCACTCTTTCCGGAGCGGTGAAACTGGCCCTGGGCGCCTACACGACCTGCATGCTCACCAGCGAGGGGCAGATCTACTGCGTGGGCGATAACAGCGTCGGCCAGCTGGGTGACGGTACTACCACCGACTCCTCCACTCCCACCCTCGTCACCCTGCCCTGAGCCTTCCTCTTCTGGTCGATGCCGGCGCTGGGGAGGCTGCGAAGGAGACGGCGGATCACACCCCCGAGGGGTGGTAGAAAATACCTGTGGCTACATGTTTTCATCGTCCTTTTTTCGTTGCCCAGATCCTCGCGACCCCCGAAGTTGGAGTTGACGACATAGGCGGGCAGCCCGTTATACTGGCTCAATACCCTGATCGCGCCGCCCCGTAGCCACTCCGGTCAAAAGCCTATCACCCCAACGACAACGATCCCACCAGCTCCCGTGACTACGAAACGCCGCGCAACGTGGAGACCGACGGCCACGGGCGCACGATCCGCATCACCGACGTGCTCAAGGTCGGCGGCACCCCCACGGACATCTCCACGGAGTACCCCGAATTCAATTGTTTCACTATAAGGAATATCTCCATTGCTCACTCTGCATGACATCGACATGCCCTTCGTCGGGTTACAGTGGCAAACACCAGCGCAATGCAAGGGTTGCTCGCAAACTCGCAACACCCCTCCTCAGCTGCCCCGCATGCAAGCATTATCCTGAAATTCAGGAGCTCAAAGTGTCAAAATAGCTGTGTCGAGGTACTACGTTGCAGAAGATCTCCTTTTTCGGTCACTGCGATTTTAAAGTGGCACGATATTCTTTACGCAGATTCTCTAAAAGGACGTTTCTTCGGAACTTCAACTCCTAATTCACTTTGCTTTTTTCTATGTA
>JAHJLU010000133.1 GCA_018821745.1 Myxococcota bacterium
AGGGCGGGAAGAAATTTGATTCAGAGGGGGTTTCTAGGCCAGTGGGCAGGCACAGCCAGCCCCATGGTCATGGCCGCCATTGCCTGGGCGACCCGATTACCATTCTTCTGAAAGGAGTCAGCGATGAACGCCCGATATTTTCACCTTCCCTACATGATCACCGCCGTTGTTTTTGCTCTGTTTGGTGGATGCGGCAAATCTCCCGATTCATCAAAGAGTCAAAAAACACCCATTCCGACAAAGAGTGTCATGAACCAGGCCCCGTCTGTATCCCAGACAGCCGCAGCCCAGCCTGCCCCCACGGTCAAGGCGACCCTTGTCTCAGGGCAACCGGTACTGCGAAACCCAGGAAGCCTGGCCGATGTAGCGGAGCAGCGGGTGGTGAGCATTGTCAACATCTCCACCGAAAAGATTTTCAACACCAGCGGCTCTTACTCTCCCTTTGGCCAGGATCCCTTCTTCAAGCCCTTCTCTCGACGGACGCCCATGCATCGGCACAGACGCAGAGCCCACAGCCTCGGGAGCGGTGTCATCGTGTCCCATGACGGTCTGGTGATCACCAACAACCACGTCATTGACAAGGCCTCCTCCATCAAGGTCTCCACCCAGGGAGGCAAGGAGTTCACAGCCAGAATCGTGGGGCGGGATCCCAAGACCGATGTGGCACTGCTGCGGCTGGAGGGCACCCCGGGAGATCTGAAAGCACTGCACCCCATCCCCTTTGGTGACTCATCACGGCTGCGCCTCGCCGACACGGTCCTGGCCATCGGCAACCCCTTCGGTCTCGGACACACGGTGACCATGGGGATAGTGTCTGCCAAGGGCCGGGCCAATGTGGGTATTGTGGATTACGAAGATTTTATCCAGACCGACGCCGCAATCAACCCGGGAAACTCCGGTGGAGCCCTCATCAACACCCGGGGAGAGCTGGTGGGAATCAACACCGCCATACTCTCCAAAAGTGGGGGTTATCAGGGGATCGGCTTCGCCATTCCTTCCAATATGGTGAAAAACATCATGGAAGACCTCGTGACCACAGGAGTGGTCATCCGGGGCTGGCTGGGGGTGGTTATCCAGAATGTCAATCCGGAACTGGCCAAAATGATGGCGCTCCCCATTTCCAAGGGAGTGATCATCGCCAATGTCCAGAAGGGAAGCCCCGCAGACAAGGGAGGCTTCATGCGCGGAGATGTGGTGGTAGCCATGAACGGCAAGCCCCTGGCAGACAGCACCACCCTTCGCAATCGCGTGGCTGCTCTGGGTGAAGGGAAGAGTGCCACCTTCAGTGTCTACCGCAAAATAAAACAGATCACCCTCACGGTTACCCTGGGTCGGCAGCCCTCGCTCACAGCGGGAACTTCGCCCCAGTCCAACTCACTCTCGGGCCTCTCCCTGGGTGAGCTGGATTCCACATTGCGGCGCAAGTACCAGATCGACTCCAGCGTGGACTCAGGGGTGGTGGTAATCAAAGTGAATCCTGCCTCCCCGGCGGCAAACAGCGGCCTCAAGGAGGGGGACGTCATTATGGAGATCAATCGGCGCAACATCTCTACCTTCAAAGATTTTGAGAAGGCTTACAGCGCAAAGGGGAAACGCATTCTGTTGCTCGTCAACCGGCAGGGGAGAACCTTCTACCAGGTGCTCAACAAATAAAACCCGCCAATTTCCCGCCATTGAAATACCAGTATTGAAAAACAGGAATCAGGAGGGGTCAGGTTTCATCAGGGGGCCGTATCGGAGCAGCAGCGAAAGCCCACAGTGGGAAGGATGACCGTGCCGGCAGCCTGTGACTGATCAAAGGAGCACGTGAGCCCCGGGCTGGGCGTGTGAAACTCCCCGCCGCGCACCACATAAACGGGGACCCCTTCGGTCGTGTAGCCACGCAGGTCGTCGGTCCACTCACGGAGGTTGCCACTGAGATCAAAGACACCCTCGTCGCTCACGCACATGGGCAGGGCGCCCGCCGGCTGGAGATCGTCGTCGTCGGTGCCCCCGGGGACACTGTCGTAATCCACACCATTGCAGGTCCCGGGTTCATAGATGTCATCATAGGGATACACGGTGGGAACCGCCCCTTCACAGGCCGCAACCCATTCCTCCTGGGTACAGAGCCGTTTGCCAACACTTATGCAGGCCAGCTCGGCCTCTTCGTAGGTGACATTGGCCCAGGGAAGAGCCCCGCTCCTGGAACAGGGTCTCGCCGAGGAGGAGCCCTGACTCAGACTGTCTGCATCGGGCCGGGATGCTTCATAAGTGTAAATATAAAAATCAAGTCCTGGCCGGACGACATGGATCATGTCATCAACAACACGCTCGGCACCCGTAGCGTTGTCCACAATGCCGTCGCAGTTGTCATCACGCCCGTTGCACTCCTCGGCTCTCGGGGCCAGGGGATCGGGGTCGGGGAGGACGCTGAGTTCACAGAGCGTCGCGTAAGGATCCAAAGGATCGCAGGCACGCTGGCCCACATCCCGGCAGCTCCCCAGCAGCCCGTTGTCACACTCCTGACCCAAGTCAGGGAAACCCTCGTCCACCGCACCGTCGCAGTCACCATCGTTGCCGTCACAGAGGGTCTCATCGAGCACAATACCATTGGGCACCCTGGGGTCGAACTCCACCTGGGGCGGATAATCACAGTACCACGTAGTGACAGGCGGCGTACCCCGAGTGTCACACAACATGGTGACCCCCTGACACGGAGTCCCCGGTGTATTTCGACACAGCTGGGGCGGAGAGGGGAGATCCTCGGGCTCGTCGACCTCTCCATCACAGTCATCGTCAATCCCGTTACAGTCTTCTTCACCGGGAGGATACAGAGGGCAGCGATATTCACAGCCGGGAGCGAGGGGATCCAGGTCCACAAAGCCCGGGACACAGTCCATGAGCACACACTCACCCTCGACACAGGTCACATTGGCGTTGGGGGCGGTGCAGATATTCCCGCAGGTCCCGCAGTTG
>JAHJLU010000134.1 GCA_018821745.1 Myxococcota bacterium
ACAGTTGAACTCCAGCACCTTCGGTCCGTCATCTGTCAGTATGAGTCCCACATAGAGCAGTCCCCGATAGTCGATTTTGTCCGCAGCCAGGCCGCGCATAACGGGATCCATAATGGAGCGGCAAATCTGTTCATGGAGATCGGTGGAATAGCCGGGGACCGGGGTAAATGCGCCCATGCCCCCAGTATTTGGTCCCGTATCATCTTCTTTGAGGCGTTTGTGGTCCCGTGACGGGGCCAAGAGTGCATAGGTGGTACCGTCGAGCAATGCAAAAACAGAGACCTCCTGCCCATGGAGTCTCTCCTCCATGATAACCTCCGCCTGTTCCCCGTAACTACCCCGAAAAACCTCCGCAGCGAAATCGATGGATTGGGCAGCAGACGTCGAAACACATACACCCTTGCCCGCGGCCAGCCCGTCACATTTTACAACATAGGGATCGTCATGGGCCTCCACGGCTTGGATCACTTCTTCCATAGTTTTACAGACCACAGAGTCTGCTGTGGGGATCCCATGTTCCTTCATGAACCGTTTGGCAAATATTTTTGAGCCCTCCAGTATGGCCCCTCTGGCCCCGGGTCCGAAAACCAAAATTCCTGATGCTCGCAATGAATCGGCTATGCCAGCCACCAGAGGCGCTTCCGGACCAATAACGACCAGATCAACACCCTCATTGGTTACAAAGGCCATGATTGCGTCGGGGTCAAGAATATCGAGCGCAGTGGCCACTATCCTGGGCTCCTTCGGAGATCCTGCGGGTGCCATGAAGACTGCCTCGACAAGCCCCGAACATCCAATTTTCCATGCGAGCGCGTGCTCCCGACCGCCATTTCCCAAGACAAGAACTTTCATGACTTCACCCCCTCATCCAATCGAAAATAGCCTTGTCGTAACTGGAGGTTTGCTCAAATACTTTCTGTGCCCACGCCCTCCTCAGTGCCAGATCGATCCCGCCATCCTCAAAACGCTGCATAAACTCAGAGTAATCATCGGGATCGGACAATACGGACACACGTTCGTGGTTCTTTGCTGCCGCTCTGAGCATGGTGGGTCCCCCGATATCTATCATCTCGATTGCCTGGGAGTGGGTAATGCCCTCTTTGGCGATGGTCTCCACGAAGGGGTACAGGTTAACCACAACGCAATCGATGGGGTTTATCCCCATGGACGCAATGGTGTCCACGTGTGAAGGATCGGTGGAAGCAAGGATTCCTCCGTGCACTGCGGGGTGCAGCGTCTTGACACGACCGTCGAGGATCTCGGGAAACCCGGTAAGATCAGAAATATCAATTACATCAATATTGTTTTCCCTCAACAATGATGCGGTGCCACCGGTGGAGTAGATGATGACCCCATGGGTCCCCAGAAAAGAAGCGAGTTCGACGATGCCGGTCTTGTTATAAACGCTGAGAATTGCTCTTTTAATTTTTCTCATTAACTGCTCCTGTTGCCCGTTTTTAGGCTACTCCACTTCCAGAGGCAATAAAAATCATCAGGAAATCGGTCCAGATCACCTTATCTCGATGTTTCCCGCATTATTCTACGGATATGAAGAGCGGCATGTCGAAGTCGCAGCAGGGTTTCACTGGAGAGGCCACAGGTGACGCGGATTGCGTACTCGAAGTAACGGGTGGACTCCCCCTGGCCTGTCACGTGAGACCCGGGCAACAGTGCAGGATAGGGGAGGAGGGTCGGGACAAAGGGCCCAAGGCGAGTGGCCTGGTGGCATGCTTTCCTGACCCCCAGGGCACATCGCAGCAGGGCCAGCTGGGGATGGAGCGGGAAAAGAAATTCCAGGAGCGGGATGATGTGTTTGAGGAGTGCATGATCGTTCTTCGCCAGGCCCCGTCTCAACAGCATCTCCAGTGACGCTGACTCAAAAAAGCCAGGGGCAGGAAGGCCAGCATTTTTTAATATAGCCAGGACCGAAGCCTTTCGGTGAGGCGATCCAGCTGCGGCATTGGCGAGGAGTCGCGTCATGAAGGCTCCATATTCCTGCTTGAAGCCTGCCCGGTGATAGAATGCCAACAGCTCCATGGCCAGCATGAGCCTCAGATCACTCCTCCCGATCTCGGATGGGTGGGGGAACCGCATCTGTATGAGCATCAACTGCTGCATCATCTGCGCGGCTCTGTTACGCAGTCCGTATTTGAGATATAGATCTATGGCGATCCGCAACACCATCTCCCGGGGAAGCACACAGTGACCGAGCTGTGAAAACAGGAGCGCGCTTTTTTCAATATTCCCTGCAATAATATGTCCCTCTGCCGCAATGATCTTTCCTGACTGCGTTTGGGAGATTTGATGCAGATAATAGTCAGCAACGTGTGGGAGCCATGGGGACCCTGTCATCAGAAGAAACAGCCTGCGCCACTGGCGAGGAACGGAGTTAGTCCGGATAAGGCGCAGGAATTCATCAGGCCACGGGGTGGAGATGATGGGGGCGGTTGCAGTTGGCCGCTCCCTGGCAGGTGGGGATCCCGTGGTCAGAAAAGCCGGTATTGTGAAAGAACCCCCCTCCGGTCCACGGGAAACCTGTACCCACAATGCCAGCACTTGAGGGTGCATTATTGACAGCTTTTTTATGATTCCGAGGATTTTTTCCCGTTTCCGGTCAGATTTGACCAGGTGCGCCAGCGTGGGAAACTGATACATGGCGAGCAGCCGGGACATTGTCTGTGCTGGAGTAAGCGCATATTCCTCCGTGATTGATTCCAGTGTCGGCGGCGCTTTGTCGAAGGTATGGATCAGATGGAGGATTTGCCCCTTGGTATCCTTTCTGATTGCCATGGAAAATGCCCACCTCAGGTGCTTCAGAGCAGCCTCCCTGTCCATGAAACGAAGCGCAGTAAAGGCTGCCCGCAGTCGTCCGTCGGCAGTTTTCTCAAGAGGTTGGGATTTCAGCGATTCAATTGCCAACCGTAACTTTCCGGAAAGACGGAGAATCTCCGCCTGCCCCAGGGGACTGGGAGCGGCCGCCTGAATAATGGAGCGGCCGCCCTTGTAAAACACGTGGGAGAAGAGGGCGACCGGAAGATCCCGGGGTACAGTCGGGGAGTCCCATCTGAGGGGGAGTCCCAGTGTCCGGGTCATGGAGAAGGATTTAATGGTGCCGTAGTGGGCATGGAAGAGGGTGAGCATGGAGGGGGCGAGGCGAGCGATGCGGAGGGTCAGCCTCTGCACAGACGATTCCGGAAGATCCTTCACCAGCGACGTGAAAAGGAGGGGCAGGGGCCACTCTCCCAGGGATTTGACCGTATTGACAAACAGTGATCTCCATTGATTTTCATTGAGCCCGGCGAGGACTCCCCGCTTTGCCGCGGCCACGAACGCGCGGGGCCCGGCGACATTGGGATACGGGATCCACAGGAGGCGAGGAATCCAGAGGCGGTATTGCCGATCGGTTCCGTTCCCGCCGAAGATGGAAAGAAGCTCCCTACCCTGGGCAGATGCCTTCAGTTGCCCCCACTGATTCTTTCCCGCCAGCAGAACAATCCGCTCCCATTGCCGTTGCGGGCGAAGATTACCAGATGCGCTACCGTGCGCCGCGCCACCAGGGCGGGGGGGAACTGGCACCGAGATCCTGCCCAGCAAGTTTCTGAACGTAACACGGCGAAAAGACGAAGAAGGCAGATCCCTGTTACCCATGGAGAGGAGAAGCACACCCATGGCCAGTTGGGTATTTCGGGCGGGTGATTGGCGGTTCAAGTTCCGCTCAATGAGTGCTTTGCCTTTCCTCCACTGAGAGAGGGGTGTCTGGGGAATCATTGACGGTGGCGGTCGGTGGGGCGCACAGGAGAACACCGCCCAGCAGACGAAAAATAGAGGAAACAGGCGGGAAGAGGGTGTGAGCATAATGGTTGTTCGTGCGATGATCATTGTTAATGAGATTGAGATATTTTACAGATGATGTAAACTCTCTTTGTCATATTTTGTAATTTTTTGCACAATGGTTAATTCATGGAAAAATGTCCGCTCTGCAGCAGTGAAAGAAATCCGGAGAAGAATTTGTGTCTGGAGTGTGGCTATATTTTCTCCATGCCCATGGAGCAGAGCGTCTCCGGTCCTCCACCCCTTGATATCCAGCAGGACCCTTTGATCGGAAAGGTTCTGGATAATAAATATGTTATCACCGAGATGATTGGTACGGGAGGGATGGGCGCTGTCTACAAGGGTGAGCAGCAATTCCTCGAGAAGACGGTTGCGATTAAGATTCTGGAGAGTCAAAAGCTTGACGACGAGCGGGCCGTTGCAATGTTCTACCGGGAGGCCCGGCTGGCTGCCCGTCTCAACCATCCCAATTCCATCACCATCTATGATTTCGGCAAGACCCAGGAGGGTGTCCTTTACATGGTTATGGAGTATCTGAGAGGAGAATCCCTTTCATCGATTCTGCTCTCCCAGACATACCTCTCGCCAGAGCGGACTGCCAATGTGGTTCGGCAGGCCTGTCTTGCACTGGAAGCGGCCCATGAACTGGGGCTGGTTCACCGGGATCTGAAGCCGGAGAATATTTTCCTGGAGCGCTTGTCCGAAGGGCACGACCATGTAACTGTTCTGGATTTAGGCATCGCCAAACAATTGAAAATGGGAGATCCCAGTTTGACAAATCCCGGGATGGTCTGGGGAACCCCCCTCTATATGTCACCGGAACAGGCTACCGGAAAGCCCATTGACCAGCGGACCGATATCTATTCATTGGGAGTGGTGATGTACGAGATGCTCTGTGGCGAGCCACCCTTCATCTCGGACAACCCTACCGAGATATTGATCTCCCACGTGCATGACGAGCCCGTCCCTCCCTCAGAGGTTGCTCCGGATCTGGACATCCCTCCGGCGTTGGAGCATATCGCCCTCTGGGCCATGGCCAAGGCTCCCGATGATCGCATTTCATCGGTCTCG
>JAHJLU010000135.1 GCA_018821745.1 Myxococcota bacterium
CCTCCGATCATGACAACTAGCCAGCTCCAAGCATTCATTGGCAACACACACACCCCGCGCATTCCCCATCTCCCCTCACCCCGGCTTCGCGGAGAGAAACTGCGAGATAACAGCCCTTTTATCACAGAGCCCTCCAATAAGGGTTTGGCCTGTGGTGGTCACCTGATCTCCAGCCCTGCGGCGCTGGCGGCTTTTTTGGGCCATGAACGTCTCGAAGATGCTCTCCACAAGGCCATGCCGGCGCTGCTTCAAATGGATTGTCCGTCCTCGCCAGTTGAGAGGAACTCCCGCTTTGTTCCCTTCAACGGGACCCTGGCTGACCTTCCCTTTTTCTCTCTCCCCGGCCTCCCCCTGCGCGACTACCTCACCTCGGGTATCGTGGCCGTTGGCACCGAAAATCGTGGGCTCAACCTCTCCTATCACCGGATGCAATATATTGATGAAGACCACCTGGTGATGCGTGTGGTCCACCGGCACCTTCACGAACTGCTGGCCGCAAATGGAGGAACGCTTCGTGCCTCGATTCTGCTTGGTGTTTCACCTGCAATAGCAATTGCAGCTGCGTTTCCCGCTCCCTCTCCCGGCAAAGAACTTGCTCTCGCAGGGAGACTCCTCAGTGGATCCGACGCGATAATACTCCTAAATGGTCTCCACGTCCCGGTGCAGACAGAAGTTGTCCTGACCGGCACTTTCACCGGTGAGACCCACCCGGAGGGACCCTTCATCGATATTACAGGGACCTGCGATTTTCAGCGCATGGAGCCGGTTTTTCACGTGGAAGCCATCTTCACGGGACCCGATGCCATCATCCCCATGATTCTTCCATCCGGTGCCGAACACGCGTTGCTCATGGGTCTCCCGAGGGCGGTCAATATCTATTCGGCTCTCGGGGCGCATGTCTCTGAGATGAGGGGAGTGGCCCTGCCCCAGGGAGGATGCGGATGGCTCCACGCTGTGGTCTCCTGCGAATCTGACCTGCCTCCACGGGAGTTGGCGGCCATCGCCTTTGCAGCCCACCCATCCATGAAGCGCCTGACCTTGGTCAATACAGACATTGATCCCCATGACCCCGTCGCCGTGGAGTGGGCCGTGGCCACCCGTTGTCAGCCCCATCTTGATATACAAGTGATTGACCCGTGTCCCGGCTCCTCCCTGGATCCGTCAGCCAACAACGGGCTCACTTCAAAATGGGTCATCGATGCCACCATTCCCCCGGACCGTTCACCTGACGACTTCAGGAAGCTCCTATGACAGTATTTGGAGATTACATCCAGGGTGACGCACTCGAGTCCATCGCCCGGGGGGAGCAGGGTGATGCCGCCTATCACAGTCTGGAGCTTCTGGTGGGGCTGGCCAGAGCCTTTCATGCGCCACATCTCATCCCTGTCTCAAGCGTACAGATCAGCGGTGTTTCTTTTTGGAATCTGGGATTGGAAGGCCTTGAATATCTGGAAACTCTGGCCATCGACGGGCGCGTGAGGGTCCCCGCTACTCTCAACCCCGCCGCGTTCAATCCCAAAGCTCCCCCCGCCGGTGTCTCACACTCCGATGTGGAGAACCAGGCCCGGGTTGTGGCGGCATACGGTGCAATGGGCGTGGATACAACCCTCACCTGCGCACCCTATCTATGGGGAAACCTCCCCCGGTTCCACAGCCACATCGCCTGGTCTGAATCCTCCGCGGTGGTCTTCGCCAACTCCGTGATCGGGGCCATGACAAACCGTGAAGGAGGCCCGGCCGCTTTGGCGGCGGCACTGACAGGGTACGCTCCATATTACGGGCTCCATCTCATGGAAAACCGAGCCCCGCACATAGTCGTGCACGTGCATACAGCATTGTCCGGGGCTCTTGAGTTTGGTCTCCTGGGCGCAGCCATCGGCCAGAGGACCAGAGAGATCCCTTTCATCATCCTCGCTGGTGGGCAATCGGAACCCCTCACAGAAGATCTCCAGGCTCTCGGCGCCGCCCTTATTACCTTCGGTGGCGCCCCCATGTTTCACATGGAGTCCATAACCCCCGAGAGCCTCCACTTCCCCGTTCCAACCCGGACTCTTGAGGTGACCGCAGGCGACCTGGCTGCCGTGCATGAATCCCTCTCCTCACCTGGCGAAAAACCACAACTGGTCCTCCTGGGATGTCCCCACTACGGACCATCGAAAATGGCCGCACTCTCACGACTTCCCCTGGATATAGAAGGACTGAGTATCGGGACGGCAGCAAGCTGTAACACGCTCTCCTGCGGAGGATTGCGAGGCGGTTGTGCCGCCGTGGCACCTTTGCCCTCCGGGGTGAACCGAATCGCCACCAATTCCGTGAAGGCCGCCTTCTACCTGAAAAATCGGGGCGTCTCCATTGAACTCTTGTCAGAAGCCCAGTGCCTCGCCCTGGGGAACCGCTCAGAGGAACCATGATTGTTCAGGGCACGGTGATTTTCCACGGTAACGCCCGGGGGATGCCGCTCTTCCTCACTGCCCCCCTCTCCTTCTACGGCGGGGTCGATCCCCACACAGGGCACATCATTCAACACGGTCACCCCCAGCACGGCCAGTGCATCGCGGGGAGAATTCTGGTACTTGATGCCTCCACAGGCTCAACGGTGGGCACCTGGACCATTTTACGCATGAGAAAGAACCGGGTGGCACCGGCGGGGATCATCACCCACCACTGCGACCCCGTGCTGGCAGCCGGTTCGATCATTGCGAAAATCCCCCACATCGACGGGATTCCCTCGTCTGCGCTCGGCACATCAATGACCAGTATTGCCGGGGCCGAGGTGATCTCAGGGGCGAGCGAAACAGCGGCGCCCTTTCACGAGCGGGAAAACAGAACGCAAGACAGCGGTGGCATCATCCTCAAACTCGGAGGGTCCCTCATTACCGAAAAAGAGAGCCTCACTCCAAAAATCCACGAACGACGCCTCCACAACCTGGCGGCGGCCCTTTCGCAGACTACTGTACCCATGGTTATCGTCCATGGCGCGGGCTCATTCGGACACGGACCGGTTCAGCGCATGGGCCTTCTGAACCGGACTCCGGGTCCCGATACCAGTCGAGGCTGGAGTGAGGTGATGTCGCTCCAGTATGCCCTCAACAACGAGGTCGCCCATGCCCTCAGAGTTGCGGGACTGGCACCCTGGCCGCTACAGTCTGAACTGATCGCCGGGCCGTGGGCTTCTCCCCTGTGGGGCAGGCAAATGCTCATGGAGACCCTCACCCATGGTCTTGTTCCCCTGCTCTATGGTTCACCGGAGCTCGCCCCCGACGGCACCTTTGACATTCTCTCGGGAGACACCATTGTAGCAGCCTGTGCCCGCCTGTTGGGATGGAAGACTATCATACACCTCACCGATGTAAGAGGCGTCTACGCGTCCCCTGTGGATTTCACCGGGGATCCGATCCCCTTTATCTATGCTGACGAGCCACCGCCGAATCTGACCCCGGGCAGCTCAAAGCCCGATGTAACGGGAGGAATGAGCGGCAAATTGAGCCCCCTGCTGGCGCTGGCACTGTGTGGTGTCACCTCACATATCGTTTCCGGAGAGGAGCCCGATGTAATCCACAGAATCCTCTCGGGGGAGCAGGTGGGAACCACTATCACCGTCACCCGTCACTGGCGTGGAAAATCATAATGCTTTTCCATCAAGGCTTTGAGCTTTTGGGCGACCGTTGTTTCATCCGGTCCCTGCACCCTGATCTCCACAGCGCTCCCGCAGGTGAGCCCAAGGCATAAAAGCCCCATGGCGCTCAACTCCACCTCCATGCCAGAGGCGACAAGAGTTACAGACCCGTCATAGCCCGCCATTGCCCCGGTGATCTCGGCCGACGGCCGCACATGGATTCCATCGGAATTTTGAATCACTGCCTGGATTGTTACCATATTCCACCTTCCGCTCCATTTTGCTTTTTTGCCATAAAAAGGCAAGCCTTCCCTTAGGGCATTGAAATTGCCCTCAGGTGCCTGTAAAGTATCCAGCCATGAAACATTTACTCACAATCCTTGCCCTCTCTCTTCTCACTCTCCCCTCCTGCAAAAAAAAGGCGGAGACACCCCAGGGAGAAGAATCCCTGAGCACCATCAACCATGATGTGAAGTGGAAGACCTTTACGTCACCGGAAGGTGGTTATTCCGTCGGTTACCAACGCGAGCACACGAAAAATGTGAAAAAGATGAAAACACCAACAGGTTCGGAGGTGGAGGTAAATATCCACTACTTCAATGTCCACAATGATGTTTTTGTAGTGCACTGGTACGATCGGGACAAAAAGTCACAAAATGATCGGGAGGAGCTCAAGGCTCGCATGATCTCCACGGCCAAGCGCATGAGCGGCAACCTGAGTGGCTTCAAGGAACTCACCGTCAAAGGCTCTCCCGCGCTTCGGGCAATTCTTCTGACCCCGCCCAATCGTCAGTCTCCCGGTGGCACCAAACTGATCCTTATGGTGCTCACCCCCAAACGGTTCTATCTGGTTCTGGCCAACCTTAAATCGGGGAGCGTCAACAGAAAGAACGGAGAAAAGTTCCTGGAATCATTTACCCTGCTATAATTGTCCCCATTAAATCAACACAAACACGGGGGAGGACAGCGTCCGCAAACTGAAATTCCTTGCAGGTTCTACTTCTTCTTCATGGCCCCCTTGGGGGGTTCCACTTTCTTCACTGCGGGCTTCTCCGGCTTGGCAGTCATGTCAGGTGCAGCGGGCTTTTTGGGAGGATTCTTCTTGTAATAATCAAGAAGCTCAGTGTGGTATCCGAGGGTGATAACCTCCAGCTTGTTGCGGGCATCGTTTCCCTTGAATTTATATTCGCCCACAATAAGGACCGGATCCTTTTCCAGGTCCAGGATCTCTTTGAGCTCCGTCAATGCCTTGACATATTCCGTGGACTCCTTGCTTTTTATGATTGCGGCAAGAGCCTTTTTGTCGACCCCTAGCTTCTTGGCGATCCGTTGGACAGTCGCCGGACGGTCGGCAGTGCTCCACAACTTCTTGTATTTTTTATGGAATCTCCAGAATTCCTCATTCCCTTTTTTCTTGAGCAGATCATACCCAAGCATAAGACCATTATTTTTTGTCTCCCCATCGAAGGGGATGGGGAAGAAGAAAATGCGGAGCTTCCCTTTCCACAATTTGTTCTCCTTTTTCAGATTATCATCCATGGTCTTGGTCCACAGGGAGCCATAGGAACTGAAATAGAGGAGAGTCATATAGGTGGTCTTCTGACTGATCTCCCCAACCCGGTATTTTTTCAGGAAACTCCGGATGTGGTCCTGCTGTTTGGTGGACAGCTTCTCACCCGAAGACTCCTTGAGCTTTTTGTATGCTTCACGCTGCTTGACCCGCATCCGATCGTTGACTTTCTGATCAGCCTTGGCAAGGAACGTCTTGGAGAGGCAGTACTTCTGGGGGATGGCCGTAGCGCTGTGGCCATAGCGGACATTGAGCTTGGCGCAGGCAAACTCCTTGGGACAATCTTCATCCTTGGAGCAGAGCTTGGTGCAGGTGTTCTTGCCTTCAACAGTGAGACACCGGGAACCCGATTCACAGTCTTTGTTGGTCGTGCAGGACTCCCCCAGCTTCTTCTTTTTGCATGCGGAGAAAGCAAAAAGAGCCATAAAGATCAGCGTGGTTATAAGAAGAGAATTCATCTGTTTCATCGTTTCGCTCACTTTGGTCAATGGTTTTCCGACGCACTATTATTACCGTTGTGTAAATGACTTGACAAGGGATAAAAACCGCTCGTTGTTCTGGCATGAATGAACCGAGACCCTGAGATAATTGGCAAGGATCGGATGTCCTGAAACCGAACGGACTGCCACCCCTGCTTCTGTAAGAAAATCATGCAACGCACCGCTGCGTTCGCCCAGGGTGAAGGGGATAAAATTTGTCTTTGTCCTGTGGGCTGAAACTCCCATGGAGAGGAGCGCATCCACCATGGCCTCCCGCTGGGAGACAAGTTCTTCGATGTACGGGGCGAACCTGTGGGCCCCTCGAACAACCTCGAGAACCGCCCGCTGTATGAGCAACGAGAGGTTGAAGGCGGTCATGGTTTTTTTCACCTGCAATGCGGTTCGGGGCTGGGCCAGGAGGTAACCGAACCGCAACCCCGCCGCGCCAAAAGCCTTGGAAAAGCTCCTGATAATTAACAGGTTTTCATGCCGGGCGATGGCTCCGGCCAGGGTCTCGCCGGAGAACTCGAAGTATGTCTCATCCACCACCACGGGGACGGTTGCACGGGAGACTACATAGAGGAGCTTTTCCGGATCAAAGCAGTTCCCCGTGGGATTGTTTGGGTTGCAAAGGATCGCCAGCCGACATCCCTCCCGGCG
>JAHJLU010000136.1 GCA_018821745.1 Myxococcota bacterium
CAGAGGAGACGATCATCAGACTGCGTCCACCCTTTGCGGGGAACATGACGTACTCTTTCCCCGTGGAGACCCACCGGGGGAAATGGGCGTCGAATCCGGGCAGCGGCTTCTGGGTTGGGGCCGTGAAATCCTTTTTCCACGCAAGTTTCGGTGCAGCGCCCTTCTGGTTCTCAAAGGTGAAAGCATACAGACGGGAGCCATAGGCTGGCTTGGAGAGCACCTGGGAGATGATCGTGGCGGAGTCACCACTGGCAAATACCCTGCGAACATTGGTAAAGTCGCGGATGGTCTTTCCGGTTTTAGGATCAATGGCCCGGGCGTTTCCGAAGCTGTAGAGGTACAGAAGGGACGCGGTGGATACAACTTTAGGCTCGAGAATTGAGGTAAAGGTTGTAGTGTAGACCAGTTTCCCCGTCTCAATCTCACGGGCCTTTATCTGATTCTGGGCATCTTTGATCAGAACCTGATTGTGTCCGACACCCACGAAACTAAAGGTGGTCACCAGTGGCTTTGCACCCTTTTTGGCCTTCTCCTTTTTCACGAGGGGGAACTTGTTCTTGAGCGCAATGCGATTTTTGGTGATTTTGAAGAACTGCACCGCGTCGGGCAGGACGATATAGCCAAGATCACCCATATTCCCCATGGAGACCTTCTCGGTCTTGGCGGTCTTGATCTTGTGATACAACACAAAGGGAGTCCCGGATGGGAGGCCAATGGAGACAATCTTTACGTTGTTGCCGGCGATGATCTTGTCGAGCTCGGGGATGAATCTCACCGCTTCAAAGATAGTGCGGGATTCACCAACATTGACACGCCACTTGATGGTCTTTTTCTTGGTATCAAGGGCCCACACCTCGCCCTTGGTGCGAGCGGGGTTGGAGAGATCAGCGACCGTGAAGTAAATGATCCCGTCTTTCCCACCCAAAATTTTATTCACGCGGGGTTCCTTCATGCCGGGGCTCTTCAGATCGATAGCCAGCGGGCTCGTGCCAGCGGGGCTGAACACCTTGATGAGATTGACCGCTGCGAGGACAAGGTTCCCGTCTATAATCTGATGTTCGTTGTCATTGACGGGGAGGATGGTCTCCTGGAACCATTTCTTCTTCCAGGTGGCGGTCTCGAAGGCGGTGATCCCCTTCTCGTCGGCACAATAGGAGAGTGTTGCATCCAGGAGGCACTGCCTTGGCGGGTCCACCTTGCTGTAAACAGTCTGACCAAAGGGAGTTCCCTTCGCAAGATCAATGATCCGCCACTGTTTTTCGATACTGGTTTCAGGAACATACACAAAGCGGGCATGATCACCTTTTACGAATTTGCGGAACGTCTGGGGGTTGGACTCCGAACCCTTGAACTTCATCTTCCATGAAGGTTTTGCATCAGCGCCGGTGTAGTTGTGGAACCACAACTGGTTCTCCTGCTCATGGGTCTTCTGGAAAAAGATCACCGCATCATCGGCAGAGAGGATCTCTCCTGGCTCAAAACCCTTGTTCATGTCGATAGCCCACTTCCAGCGCACGGTGATTTTATCGTTTTCCAGATCGATCAACTTTGCTTCATCACCGGTCACGACAACCACATACCCCTTGGGAGTAACATGGAGGACCTGGGTGATTTTCCGACCGATATTAAAGTCTGTGTGCTTGCCCGTTTCGGGATCCACCAGCCTGATGCTGTTGTCGAAGGCGGTGATGAAATTTTCTCCGATGACGGCGAGGCCCATGCCCGGGACCGGTTTATCCCAAAGATCAACACCTCGAAAACGGTCTACTGCGATAATTTTATTTGCCTTGGTCCATGCGGCCACCGCTGCACCCTTCACCTTCACGTGGAAGGTCCGACCATTTTTTGGATCGGTGAGTCCAAGCTCCACCTCTTTGGACCAGGTACGACGACCGGAATCTTTGTTATAAGCACTGAGGCTTACGGGCATTTTTTTATCATCGAACTCAACACCGAAAATACGCTTGCGGGACTCCCCGGCAATAACAACGCTGCTGTTGACATTGCGCTTCCAGTTGATGGCCGGAAAGGACTTCTTGGGGGGTTCCACAACCTTGGCTTTGGGTTTTGGGGTCTTACAGGAGACTAATGTAAGGAGTGCTCCGAACAGCACCACCAGGGGCATTCTAATCATGTGATCCTCCACATAATGGGTCAGGTTGATATGTTCAGGATTCAGGTTCAATTTGCTTGAGTTTATCTTTGATAATACTCATCTCGTCTTTTTTGCGGAGTTTTTGTTTTTTAAGCCTGGCGGCTTCCATTTGTTCCTCTGTGGTCATGCTCAGATGTTTTTCCAACTCAATGAGCCGTTTATCGAGGGCCTGGTGCTCTATTTTGAGTACCTGCAGTTTTTCTTCCAATTCACTTTTTAAAAGTTCACTCATTTGAACTACCTCCCGGGCTTGGCGTGCATACTAGCATAGGGATTGCGATTGAAAAAGCAATTTCCCTTTGGTCGGACGCCTTTAAAAACCCCCGTTGTTGTGATAATAATTCCCAAATGCTTCAAAATTTGTCCCCCCTCCAAATTTCTTTGCTGACGGGAGTCATAGCCCTGCTGGCGGGCCTTGCCACGGTTCCCATCTTCGGCATGGCCGCGAAGAACTGGAACATCGTGGATCGCCCCGACAGCAACATCAAGCTGCATCACACTGCCACGCCCTACCTGGGTGGACTCGCGATCTACCTGGCCACCCTGGTGGCGGTCTCTTTTACCCTGGATTTTGATCAGCGCCTTCTGGGACTCCTGCTGGGCGGAACTGTCATTGTACTACTCGGTTTCATAGATGATTTCAAAGCGTTAACTCCAGCACAGAAGCTCCTCGGGCAGGTCCTCGCCGTGACCATCGGCATTAAAAGCGGGATCTACATCCAAAAAGAAGCGATCCCCCTGTTTCTCCATATTCCCGTCACCTACCTGTGGATCCTGGGAGTGATCAACGCCATCAATTTCATCGACGGCATCGATGGACAGGCCGCCTCCATCTGTTTTGTGATCTTCTGTGCCTTTATCCTCTGGGGAAATATCAACGGTGACTATGCACTCATGGGGTTCTCCGCCGCCATGGCCGGCTCACTCCTTGCATTTCTGGTGTTTAACGCCTACCCCGCCTCGATCTTCATGGGGGACACGGGGAGCATGTTTCTGGGGCTCATCATCGGCACCGTGAGTATCGACATCGACTATGCTGGTCCCAGCCGGCTCACCATTTTTATCCCCCTTATTACCCTGGGCCTACCCCTCTTCAACATGGTCTATGTAATGATGATCCGGGGTTTCATGGGAATGAGTCCCTTTCGCGGGACCCTCGACCACTGGCACGACAACCTTAAAAGCATGGGGCTCTCCACCAATGCCGTGGTCCTGGTCTCCACCCTGGTGACCGCTGTTCTCTCAGCTCTGGGATTTGTGGTTCTCTTTTTGAACTACAAGATGGCGCTCCTGTTACAGCTCACACTGCTCCTCCTGGCGCTCCTCACCATGGCCCTGTTCTACTTCAGGAAACGAAGAGCCTCTCCTTCCACTTGACCCTCACGTCAGCCTCATGATCTATCATATCTTTTTATTGACAGTTACCACATTGTTATCTTAGGTGTAATTAGGATTGTTCGTAAGTTGGGGCTTCTCGCCCCAAACCCGAGGTCAAGGGGCCGCTGGCCCCCTGACAACCCCCGCTGGGCGGGTTCCGATTCCCGCCCAGACCCTCCCTTGACGGCCATGGGGGACTCCTCGTCCTCCCTGGACCCCCTACTGCTATGCCTTTAAGTTCCTTACTCCTTCTCTTAATCCATATATATAAGGAACTGAAACGTTTCCTCTACTCCCTTTGACTCTGGAACAGTTTTTTCTTTTACTCAGACCCCATTTTGCCTTCTGATTGTCAACTGAAACTTGTGATCAGTCATGAGACGTCGGCAAGGGGCATCGGTTGCGGCATGGGCGGACCATGAACTTACCACCTGTCCCAATTCTCTTTGTTTTATTTACTTATCCGGGGGAGTGAAGGGGGCTGTTACGGCAGGGGGGATTACTGGCAGATCTCTTCCATATCTTCACAAACATCGACGTTGCACCAGTCGGAGAGGCACTGTTCATTGTCGGTGCAGGCCTGACCACCGGCTTTTTTCGCCGCGCAGAATCCGTCGTCCTGGTACCCTTCGGGAATATCGCAGTACAGATCACCCCAAGGATCGCAACCATTCATAGCCATAGCTTCAGAGTCAAAGCACATGTCGTCAAGCTTGGAACTGATCTGGCAGGTGCCGGTGAAGCTCTGGAAATCATCGATGGCGCAAACGAGATCGTTGTACATGGCGCACATATCACCGGCGTTGTATCCACACTCGTCATCTACGGCTTCCATGACCGTGATGGTGACGCAGGTCGGGGCGGTGGTACCCACCCCAATACACATGGTGCCCGTGTCACACTCCAGGTCGCTGACATTTTCACAATCTTCACCGGCGCTCAGGCGGGCCGTACATTCCTCGGTGTCTGGATGACAGAAGAGGCCTTCGGCACACCAGTCCTCGTTCTCATCACACTCGCCACCGGCGGCAACAGGAGCGGTGAAGAAGGTGCACTCGCCGAGCACACACTTGGCTCCGGTCACACACTCGTCGGTATAGTCACAGGCGCTGCCCTCGGGGATGAAGGCTTCGCAGGTGCCGGGGCAGGCATCATCCGTTTTGCAGTAACCGCTCACACACTCTTCATTGATGGTGCATTCTGAACCGTCGGCGATGGTCCCGGTGAAGACACCAATGCACTCCTCGGGCTCCTTATCGCCGAATTCATCGCAGGCCAGGACCGACATGGCCTCGACGCAGGTGTATCCTTTCTCGGCGTCGTAGATGACGGTGCCTTCGTTGACGGCGTCGACGACGAGAGACAACCCGCCGCCTTCTTTTTCCATCTGCAGCTCCAGGAAATCAAGACAGCCCTGTCTGTCCATGATGGCGAGATCCACAAAGGCGTTGAACACATCGCAGGTCTCGATTTTTTCGCAGAACAGGTTGTAATAGCTCTCTTCCACCTGGGTAACGGGAAGCGTCGGGGCCGCGTCGTCATCGTCACAGGCCGCAAGGGAGACTGAAAAAAGCATAAGGATAACTAAGGGTAATCTGCGTAACATAGGAACCTCCTGGGTTTAATAAGATGTCACGAATAATGCCGTGATCTTTGTCACATAAATAAGTGTACCAAAGGAACCCTGCCTTGCAAACAAATAATTAAAAAACCCAATGGTTTTGCTAAACTAAAAACATTTTACGGCAAAACTATCCTTGCGACAACTGGCGATAATGTTTTATCATAGCCGTGAAATTCGTGGAGAAAAATGAGGTGTTCCCTATGGCGCAATCAAAGAAAACAGAAAAAATACTCTCCCTCTCCCGGGGCCTCCGATACCGTGCACTGATCACAGAGGTGAAAAAGAGCCGGACCCTGCACTTTTTAAGCCGCCAGGGAGAGCTGCTCATTGTGGAAGACGAGAAGGGAGCCGACGGGATCCCCCTGTGGCCCTCCCCGGAGATCGCCGCTCTCTTTGCAACGGGGCTCTGGGAGGGATGTACCCCCATGCCCGTCACGTTTGAGCGGTTCAAAAACGAGCTGGTCACTTCCCTGGAAAGAGCAGGCCTCTGCCTGGTGGGATTCCCCACGGAGGAGGACAGCGGGCTCTCCATTTTACCCGGCCAATTTCTCAAAGACGTGGAACAACCCGGGGCCTTCTGAGAGCCCCGGCGCACACCCCGTTTCCAATTCTTGCGGTAAACAGTCAAATTGGGTAGATTGGGTTCCCTGCGGTCACCCCTTGGTCTGTTGCTTTACGACAGCGCGGGATGCCTCTGCAAAAAAGGATACATCATGGATCAAGACACCGAAAAACAGGTTTCCATCTGGATTGATTCCGAAGGCAATGTTTGCCTGGCCGTACCCTCGGACACGGGCGAAGCCTCGGTATTTTTAACACCCCAGGAAGCAGTCCTCATCGGCAACGACCTGGTTGAACTGGGGAACTCCCGCCTCACGGAGGAGTCCCAGGGGGAATCCTATCCCTGGATGCGTATCCCCATGCAGTTCATTGTCATGGAAGTAAAACCCCTGGGCGGTGATATGGATGAGCGGGCTTACATCAGTTGCTGGATCCGCGACCAGTCCCAGGAGAACGCCTGCCTTCTCGCGGGCGCCC
>JAHJLU010000137.1 GCA_018821745.1 Myxococcota bacterium
CCCCGTTGGTGGTCACCAGTGACCCTGACAACAGGTGGGCTATCCCCCAGGTGCGGAGTCCGAGGACAAAGCTGTCCATGAGCGTTCCGTAACTTCCCATGGTGTGATGGAACGCGAAGGTGTTGCCACGGGGCGCCATGGGCACAATGTTTATCCCGCCACCGATCCCTTCCGCACCAAACTCCAGGGGAACCCCGCTCTTGTATATACCGACAGTAGCGACCCCGGCCAGCGGCAACTGGGCTGCGTCCATGCTCCCGCCGGTACCTTCACCCAGTCTGAACCCATCGAGAAACCAGACGACCTGCGAGGGAGAGCTGCCCCGTATCATCACCTGGGAGAGGTGCCCTGCCCCCCCCGTTGAGCGGTGGCTGATGCCCGGCGAATGTGTCACTGCTTCCCCGAGGGTGCTGCCCCGAGTGAGAATATTTTTGCCCTTGAGTTCGACCGTATTCCCCGACTGGTCGGCTTTGACGGATTCGCCCCTTGGTCGCTTCCCTACGACAACAATCTCGTAGGGTTGCAGCAAGAACAGGCAGGTGAGTAGAAGAGGCAGCATTATCACTCCTGCCCCCGCCAATTCCTGCAAAGACAATTGGAATGAAATACGCTATAAACCCAAATGCCCTCCGCACGGGTTCCTCACGATGCAGGTATCAGAGCAGGTCTCCTGACTTCCGGATCATTCTCACAGCGAACCTTCCCACACATCTGTGCAGTGGTTTCCATTCAAGGACATCGCTGATCGTCACCGGTTACAGTGGCGGGGGCCGTGCCGGAATTGAACCGGCTTCCCTGCCAACAAAGTGTTGGCGCTCTGATTGGTCAGCTTGAAGATATGGGCATTCACCGATATTGTCAAGCGAGGAGAAGCCATGGAACAATTGCTCATAATCTCTGGTCATGACCCGTCCACGGGATCGGGGATGGCCGCCGACCTTCGCGCAGCGCATTGCATGGGAGTACTCCCCTTTGCCATTATATCGGCACTCACCGCGCAGGGGGAGGACCATTTTGTTACCCCCTTCCCTGCTCCACCCGAGATCCTTCAGGCACAACTGCACATCGCCCGCGGATATCAGTTCCATGCCGTGAAGATAGGGATGCTGGGAACTGCAGACACCGTTGTCCTCATTTCCCGGTGGCTGGCATCAAACCCGGTCTCCCATGTTGTGCTGGATCCCGTCCTTCACTCTACATCCGGTGGCGTTCTGCTCTCTCCCCCCACCCTCTCGTCCCTCATTCCATTGCTCCCCTTCGTCACGCTCATTACCCCCAATTTCTCTGAGACGCAGCTCCTCACAGGCATCACGCCCCAGACGCAGTCAGACATGAGCCGAGCCGCGGAAGTATTCGCCCGGCATGGGACAAAAGCGACCCTGTTCAAGGGAGGTCACCGGGAGGGCATGCCCACTGACTATCTGTGGCACCATGGAAAAATCACCGCCATAGAGGGCACACGGATCGGAGAGGAGAATGTCCGGGGTACGGGATGCTGGCTCTCAACCCTGATTGCAGCAATGTTGGCCCGAGGCACTCAGATGGAGCAAGCATGCAGGGAGGCCAAGAGCATCCTGACACAGCAGATGATGCGCGCACACCGGGTCTCTCAACGGAACGCCCAGATTCTGTGAGGAGCCATTCAGCTTGACAAGAATGGATCCATAATGTACGCGGGCACTAATCGTTATTTCCATTATTATTTCCCCTTTCGCTCTCGAACGGAGGCAGTATGTCAGAAAAGAAACTCATGAATCGATGGCTGGTGGCGCTTGGTGCCATGCTCATCCAATTAGCTCTTGGCGCTATCTACGCCTGGTCCGTCTTTACTCCAAGGCTTGGCGCTGCTGGCTGGACCAAAACCCAGACGCAGATCGTTTTCGCAGCCGGGCTCGCGTTCTTTGCTATTGTCATGGTTATTGCAGGCCGTCTCATGCCTAAATTCGGCCCCCGTAAGCTGGCGATGGCAGGTGGTGTCACCCTGGGACTCGGGTACCTTCTCGGCGGCGTTATCGCCCCCACTAATTTTTACGCCGTGCTGGTCTTTGTCGGTGTTATCGGCGGCAGCGGTATCGGGCTCGCCTACGTAGTCCCCATCGC
>JAHJLU010000138.1 GCA_018821745.1 Myxococcota bacterium
CACCAATGAATGTGCCTTTGATCTCACCGACTGTTTTACCCATGGGGGGTGCAGGGATGGCGTCTTGCAACCGGACTACGAGGAGTGCGACGGGGACGATGTGAATGATCTCACCTGCACCTTGCTTGGATACAATGGTGGTGAGCTGCGGTGCGGGAATGACTGCACCTTTGATCTCACTGACTGTCTGGCCAACGGGCGCTGCGGTGACGGGCTCCTTGATCCCGGGGAGAACTGTGACGGGACAGAGCTCATGACGCTCACATGTGAGGATTTTGGGCACTATGGTGGGACCATGGGATGTACACCCCATTGCGCCTGGGACATCTCAGGATGCACCCGCTGTGGCGACTCGGTCATTCAGGTTGATGAAGGAGAGCAGTGTGATCTCAACAACCTCAATGGGGCCACCTGTGGTGATTGGGGTGTGGAATATGGAACCCCCATCTGCAATAGTGAGTGTGAGCTAGATCCTAAGGGCTGCTACTGGTTCTCCCTCATGGGGCCGGTTGGACATACTGCAATGTATCGTATCCGGATGACTCCCGATGGACAATACATCTATGCTGCTGGGGAAACCTCCGTTGGTTTCTATGAACCCACAAGTAGTCCTCAAGCAGTGGTGATGAAGTTGACCAGGGACGGGACAGTGGTATGGATAGGGGAGTGGGGAGAACCCGGTAATTCTACAATGGAATATGTTCATTTTGCCATGGAGTTGCTACCCGGAGGAAATGTTGTTTTCGCTGGGAATCTCTATACGTACTTGAACGGTGACATCATAAACGGTGATTCTAATCTGTTCATCGCCGAGTTGACCTCCGATGGAACTCCCCTTTGGGAAACCCACTTCGGACAAAGTGATCGCGACGAATCGATTTGGGGTCTAACCCGGGTCTCTTCGGGCAACATCTATGTATATGGAGTAACAGACGGTTCCTTTCCCGGCTTCACTAACCTCGGTGACTATGATCTGTTCCTGACCGCTTCTACCGCTGACGGGAGTCTGCTGTGGACCTTCCAGTGGGGCACCGATATGTATGAGTATCCAGGTTTCAACGGCACAGATCGGGACGAAACAGGGATCTACGTTGGGGCCCAGACTGGCTATGACCCTGGGGAGGGCTCCCTGCATATTCGAAAATTTACTTTGGATGGTTCTCCCTTATGGGAACTCAATTATTTGACAGTGGGCCAAAGCGTTCCCACCGCCTCCTGCGCCCACGACGACGGAGATCTTGTGGTAGTGGGGTTTTCTCCGGAGATCCTGCCGGGGGCTACGTTGGCCTCTACACCAGGACACGCTGCTTTTATTATGAAGCTCAGCCCTGAGGGAGAGGTCCGGTGGATAACCCAGTGGGGAACTGGTCGGATGATCGAGCCAAGAGGGTGTGCGGTAGCTGAAAATGGCGACGTCGTAATCACGGGGAGAGCCATGGGGGAGTTCCCCGGATACTCCAATCTTGACTCCACAAAATGGGACAGCTTTGCCAGCCGGTTCACGGAGGGAGGGACATACTTGTGGAGCCGTCAATGGGGTGAGCTCAGTGGAAACTGGGATCAGTTCACCTCAAACCCCGTACTGGACAGCAATGGAAACATGTATGTCATGGGCGTCACCTACGGCACCATGCCCGGCTCCTTCAACATGGGCACGGGAGGTGTCTTCCTCATGCAAGCCTACATCGAGTAAATGAGCAAATAAATTGCAAATCCCCATTTTACATTTCATAGACCCCATTTCAGCATCAAAACAGGGCTTCCCTTCAGTTGGAATACCCTCCCCGAGGAGGTGCGTAATGTGCTTACCCGGGATTACTCATGTGCCCAGGGATGCATCCAGTGTAACTGACCAGTACTACTGAGGGTCAGTGGGAGTTACGGGGGTGGGGGTTTGTTTCTGGATACCACGGAGCAGGAGGTCCTTGTTGAACTTGGCCCGCAGGTCGGCCTGGCCGTCGAAGGCCATTTTGGCGATGGAGTTGAGCTCTTCCACCTGATCAAGGATTTTCCCTTTGAGCTCGTTCACCGCCATGGTGTCCGACGGCAGGCTCAGGCGTGATGTCTCCTGAACCGTGTCAGTATTTTCAATGCCTGTTTTTTTCCGTTGACCTTGCCTTTTGTGTGTTCTATGTATGAGGAACATTATCGTACTTGGGGCAGTTGCCCTCTTATAATTCAATCGGGATATCCCATGGAGAAGCACGCCTGGAATTGGCGGGCTTCCCCATGAGTGCCCACAGACAAAAGGAGAAATCATGTCAACACCTTTTTGGAAGCTACGCCGCCTCGCCGCCAGATGCCTTCGGGTCCTCGACCGTAAGAAGGGGACCGATCCTGTCTTTTCTGCATTCGAGTTTGGTCTGAGGCCCGTAGCAACCAACTTCATCTCAGCCTTCGACGAAATTGGAAAAGCCAAGGCCACCCTCAAGCAGGAGAAGGACGAGGGACGGACCGCCGTGGAGCGACTCTTCACGGTCACCCGTGCCTGGCTCCCCCTGCTCAAACGGGACATCCCCGGCTTTGAAACCATGGAGTTCACTTCAAACAAGGACGTCCTCGACGATATCCTTGAGGACGCCGTGCGCCTCCACGGGGTGGTAATGGACTACGCCGAGGGGAGCTCTGCCCCGTTGCCCTACGCGGCGGACTGCCTCTCAAGTCTCGACACCGCCATCAACTCCGCCCAAAAAGAGATCACCGAAGCCGAGCAGTCCGATGTCACCTACCAGAGCCTGGCCCGCTCCCTCAGAGAGATGGCCACAGAGCTCGAAAAGCAGATGGTGGCCTTCCGCCGCACCCTGGCCGTTGTCTCGGGACGCACCGACAAGGACTACCAGAAGCTTCGCCTCGCCCGTGTGGGTACCCCCGATGTGGACGATGATCCCGCCGCACCCCTGCCCCCCGTGGTGGAACCCGCAAATCCGGGCGAAGGCCCGAACCTCCCCTGACCCGCAAATCCAGGCAAACCCCAATCCTCCCCTGACCCACAAACCCAGGCAAACCCCAAACCTCCCCTGCCCCACAAACCCGGGCAAGGCCCGAACCTCCCCTGATCCCACAAACCCGGGCAAAACCCCGGACCTCCCCTTCCCCGCAAACCCGTGCGAAGGCCCGAACCTCCCCTGGCTGGCAATGACAACCCAAAAGTTGACCACTGTGATTACCGAAAAGTTGACCACCCACCCCCTGGTCCCCTGTAACAACCAGCTTCCACTAACGCCCAGGTCCGAACGACCACCAAACAGCCCGGAGCCGCGTCTTTCTCCTCAATTACTGCGTGTAAACAGGGCCTTGTGAAGCACTGAAACGCAAAGACAACGTGCGGAATCAGAATAGGCAACGGAGTTTCCCCCTAAAAAGCCAGGTTCCACAACCACAAAATCACTTTCCACGTTTAGCCGCCGAGTTTTCACAATTACACAACGATTTGCGTTGAGTACACAAAGACTTACCATGTGCACCCACCAATTTTCCCACGCTTTGCCAATGATTTTTCACGAGTACCCCTACAATTTTCACCCCTTGCCAACGACTTACCATCTGCACCCACCCATTTTTCCATTCCTTGCCAACGAGTTACCACCTGCACCCAATCACTTTCCTCGCTTAGCCTACGATTTACCACGAGTACCCCTTCACTTTCCACGCCTTGCCAACGAGTTACCATCTGCACCCCCTGATTTTCCGCGCTTTGCCCACGATTTACCACGTGTACCCTCCCCTTTTTCCACACCATGCCCACGATTTACCACGCTGCCCGCCTGAATTCCCACTATTTGCAAAGCGTTGCCTTCAACTCTGCAATCCCCGATTTGAGCCGTTTAACAATACCCACTTCAGAACATACACTTCAAGATACCCTTCCTCGGAAGGTTACGCAGGACTGGGAACTGGATGCCCTCGGCTTGGATGGAGGCAACGAGAGTGTTGGTCCTGAGTTGGTCGCGGAACTGGAAGGTGGTGTCTTGGAGGATGGCGGTGAGGGGGATGGATTTAACTTCTTGCATTGGTTGAGCTCCTTTTGGGGGAGGATAGCAGAAATTTTTAAGTTGGAATGATGAGAATTCTAATTGACACAGTTCTCTAGAAGGTAAGACACGACTGCTTCATCGTTCATGATCGCTGTATTACTGAAGAACTCAAGTGCTAATTGTCCATATAGCTCGTATCCATCTGTGATATTGCCGGGCTCCGTTAAGATGCTTGAAAACGATCCCCAAACAGAAACGCTAGACGGATTCCCATTCGTGATTGAATAAGAATTGATAATGCAATAATCGAACTCAAGATCTCCTGAAACGCTTAAATAGTTTTTCCCACTATGGAACAGAGTAACTCCACATGCTTTATTTCCATCACCAATATCTTCCGGACTCATAATTGGGTAGCCGCCAATTCCAAGCTCCGATAAAGTGAAAGTCTGTGGGTCGCGGCAATCAATAGTTAGCATTAGATCGTCTGAATTGGATGTGATACGAGTCGTTTTCGACATAGGGTCAATAGTGCCGGACGCAAAATCTTCAGTGCAGATATCTCCTGTTGTCGACATTGGATCATTGGAGCAAGAATCGATTTTGTGATCGCCAAAATACGATGACTCAAGATTCAATCCCCCACAAAGGCGGTTTAGAGCGAAAGAGGAGTGATCCGGCAGCTCTCCACCAAACAAGTTTATTGCTTTACAGATCTCTTTGCTACGATTCGTCTTGCACTTTTCTTTGTCCATTAGGACCTTCATCACAGGTAAATAGAACGATGCCCGTGGAAATTCAGCATTGTCAATATCGGACCAGCCACTTCCACACACTTGAGGAACCCTTTCACACCACCTATTATCCTGGTGGTACTCTGAGTATTTTGTTATGTATTCCTTAATCTGAATAGGAGTTAGGCTCGGGTTGATAGATTTAATAAGCAAAACTAAGGAAGAAACAATGGGCGTCGCCATGCTGTTTCCATTTGCTGTAGTAAGATCGAGTAATGCAATGTTTTCAGCCGGGGCGAATATAGTAACTCCATTACCAAAAGAACCGTATAGCTCATGAGTTTGGCAAACATCGGTCTGGTTCTGATAAGATCTGTGACCCGCGACAGTAATCAAGTTTGTAGCATCAAGCCCTGCCGGTGCATAACAGTCTTCAGGGAAGGTAGTCATTCCACTTGGATCTTGATTTGGCATTCCAACGATAAAAACAGTATCTTTATTCTCAGGTTCACTGATCATTTTTTGAAAGAATGGGCGAATAATGTTTTTTGTTATTCGCCTGATACGAGCATTACATTGAGCCGAGTCTATTACTCCCCAGTAGGCACTAAGATTAAAGACGGCTATTTTATCAAAATCGCATACTCCATACTCAGTGCAGAATGAGTGTGCAACTACATTGGTCTCCATAATCCTACTGATCTCTCTTTCATAGGAAACCCAGTTAAGAGTAGGCGTTTTGTCGTAAATGTAGGTCGTAAGATTATTGATCAGGCTACTTCCATATCCAGCAGATGTCTTTCCGTTTTCTTTCGCGACCATGACTGAAGCAACTGAAGTTCCATGTTCATCATTTCTCCCTCCAAGGTTGGATTGAGGCACTCGCTCTTCAGGTCGCGCTAAAGGCACCTCAACATCTGCTTCAATTATCATTTTGTCTAAATCAAACTCTTCGTGATTCAGGGAAAATTGGTGATCAAAAATCACGTTGACCAGATGAGTGTTATTGCTGAAAAGGCCATCTTTTCTAAGGGCATTTAACATTGCAAATGTCTGATAATACTCCATGCCCTTGAAGGCACATGAGGCATTCCCCGAAATATTCAACAAGTTATCGCCAGTTTGATACTTGCAATAATCTTCTTTTGTAACAGTGCTATTCTTTATTTCTTTTTTTTTTGAAGAGTAAACTGGATTCGTGATTACAAAATCACCTGAATTGGAAATCACGGTTGAAGCACCCTGGATAAAAGTATGCGTTTCTATCTGGGATATTAGATCGAGCAACTCTTGCTCTGTACTTGTGTTTACCCTGATGGTGTAGTGCCCATATTTTCCAATTTTGCCAATTATTTCTGCGTTAAGGCTATCAACAAGGGTATTCAGTTCCCTAATCGCCTCTTCACTGTGGTGGTCTTTTAGGAGAAGCACAATTCTGTCACTGTATATTCCTACTCCATCTTCATCCAGCAATACTTTTGATGGTTCATGTTCAGGATCGAAATCCCCCTCAGGAATTTTCATCGGAACCCTGGCCTTCATGTAGTCAATGAATTGCCGTTGCTCTTCTTCTGGATCTCGTTTACTCTCTGCCCCCTTTTTCGAGCATGCCCCAAACACTTGCAGTAAAACCATTGTGATTAGCAGCTTCCGCATATCTACTCTCCTTGTATTGGTTTTTTATATCATGTCTTAGAGACAGTTCAAGTGCTTTTGCCAACCGATGCAGAATCTCCTCGAAAGTGACCACCTAATCTCCTCGAAAGTGACCACCCAGTCTCCTCGAAAGTGACCACCTATTCTCCTCGAATCCGGCCACTCTTGTCAGACCTCACAACAGTTGTGCGACCTGCAGACAGACTCTTCCAGATAATCCAGCTCCTCAGGAGGGGCCGGATCGTAACGGCACAGTGGCTGGCCGAGACGCTGGAGGTCTCCCGGCG
>JAHJLU010000139.1 GCA_018821745.1 Myxococcota bacterium
CTCAACGCCCAGGAACCACAAGCCGCCCCCAAGGCGAAAAAAACTTCCCGCTCCCGCCGCAGGCGACGTCGATAAACCCCTATTGATTCCTCAAAAAATGTGACAGAATCTTGCAGAATCTCGTGGCAAAACAATCAGTTGCCATGTATCGCCAACCGGGTGGAGGGGGTAATTATTTTGCCTGGTAGATAAAGGTCCCCTTATCCGTGGCCAGAATCAGGTGGGTACCATCCGCGGAGAAACCGAGAGCCATGGGGTTCCCTTCTATTTTCATGGTTCCCAGGGGTTTATCCGGGGCCGAGACTGCGGCCACAATGAGGTCATCGCCTTTCACATAGGCCAGATGTCCACTCACAGGGTGAAAATCCAGCGCTGAAGCTTCCAGAGTAGCGGTTTCCTTGAAGGACTTCGCATCAACCATGATGAAGCGATAGGGTATCTGGTCCATGGTAGGATTGCCAAAATCATCAGGAGGACCTTTCTTCTCGGCGCAGACGCCAAATGCCAGCATGGATCCATCAGCAGAGAGGGCAAACCGCCGAACCGAATCATCCTCGGCTTTCTTTTTGAAGGGGAGTACACCTGCGGGGCTCCCGTCTGCCAGGCGATACAGGTTGACGCTGCCGTCAAGCTTCATGGAATAGCTCACTGCATAATATGGGCCGACCACGGACCAGGAGTCGATACACTCGTCACAGGGAATGTTGAAGGGAATCGCTTTTTGGGCTTTGAGGGCCAACCCGGGCATAACCATGTTCCCTGCCTCCATGATCATGCGGCGGGAGAAGGATCCCGTTTTTCCGGGCCCGCCCACGATGACCATGACAAGCTCTTTGTTTCCCGGCAGAAAACGCACATCACACACATTGGCGTCTGTCTCCTCCTCACCATAGGTCGCCAGCCGTTTTCTGTCGTGAATGTTCCAGACAGAGAGAGTCTGCTTGTGGTTACTGTCAAATTTACCGAAGTTAATCTCCCCTGTGGCCAGATATTTGCCGTCTTTGGAGAAGTCAACGGAGACAAAGAGGGTTGTACCCATGGGAGGAGCATCCTTTGCAGGTTTCTTCGCCATCAACACTTCCAGCTCACCCAGCTTCTCCATGGTGGCAAAACGGTACAACTCCACGTGGGCCCCCAAAATAACAGCCAGGGTTTTCCCGTCGGGAGAGATGGCAATTGGCCTGGGCACACCCTTGAACCTGACGAGCTCTTTTCCCGTTGCCATGTCCAGAAGAACACTGCCAAAGGGCTTTCGGGCCCTCATCCCGTAGAGTCGATTGCTCATGGCCTGGACGGCCTTGAACAGGTTTCCCTTCACCACAGGAATCGTGCTCTGAAGACTGAGCGTTCCTGACGTGAGCCCCACAGGCTTCACCACAGCAAGGGGAGAAACGGCGGCCTTGACGTTGGGGGTCTTGGTTGCAGTTTTCCCCGGGACCACAGGCTTGACGGGCTTCTTCTCTCCCCCTTTTCCCTGGATCTGTTTTGTCTGGGGGTCGGCGTTGTTCTCTTTTTTCCCTTTACAGGAAATGGCCCAGAGACCGGCTATTCCGATAATAAAAATCAACAGGGGGGAGCGTGTCATGTGCAATTCTCCTTTTGTCGGTCAACTTAGTGGCCGAGGTCCGCTTTGTACCGCAGTTATCTGTTTTTCTCAAGTGGATGTCTTGACTCCCTTCAGCACAAGTGTCATCACCGTGTTGCTCCCCTCTTTACAACTGAAATTACCCGGGGCGATTATTTTGAAGGGACCCAGACACTGTCGGTGACGCCGTTGAAATATTCGCCGTCAAAGAAGGAGACCTGGGGACCACCTGACTTTTTCATGGCCAGCCATGCGTAATAGGCCTGACGCCAGTGGCTGGGATGGTACACCACCCCCGTGTTGAGGTAGTCGGTGTTGAGGGAGTAGATAACGTTGCAGTCGGAAGAAACGCCGGTGAAGGAGGGACATCCGTAATCACTGAAGATGGCGTTGCGCCATCCCATGCCACCGGACCCGGGGGTGGAGCTGCCCTGAGAGCTGTAATACCGGAACCCGATGACGTTGGAATTCCAGGTAACGGAGGTATTACCC
>JAHJLU010000003.1 GCA_018821745.1 Myxococcota bacterium
ACCGAAATCGGGCGCCCAATCGGGGTTTGCAAATTTTTCCGCGAGCCCCTCATACTCTCCCGCTCTCACCGTGGCGAGATTTTTCCGTTCGGGTCTGGTCGCGGCCTGTTCATAAAGGTAGACAGGCACATTGAGCTCTTTTGCGACCCTGGCGCCGTACTGGTTGGCGAGATCCACACATTCCTGCATGGTCACTCCACGGACGGGCACAAAGGGACAAACATCAATGGCACCAAAACGCGGGTGTTCACCCTTTTGGGTCGTCATGTCAATTTTTTCGTAGGCCACATGGGTGGCACGGACGGCCGCCTCCACACACGCCTGGGGGTCACCGACGAAGGTCACAACAACACGATTGTATGATTCGTCGGGGTCCACATCGAGGAGCTTCACCCCCTCAACAGAGGAGATGGCCTGAGCAATGGCCTCATGAACTTCCGGATTTCGTCCATCGGAAAAATTGGGTACACATTCAACGATTTTCTGCATGAGCACTCCATCCTCCCAACAGGAAAAGACCTGTTGTGCAATTTCGATAGTGTGAGAACATATCACGGGTTCAATACGATATCAACCGGACTCTCGTACAGGTTTCAGGTGACGTAATGTGTCAGGAAAACATTGATTTTGTGGTAATCGGAGCCGGGGTAACGGGCCTCTCCGTGGCACGGGAACTTGCCCTCGCCGGACACCAGGTGGTGATCCTCGAAAAAAATACAAAATGGGGTCAGGGCGTCTCCGGGAGGAACTCCGAGGTCCTGCACGCGGGCATATACTACCCGCCCGAGAGTCTCAAAGCCAGGCTCTGTGTCGCAGGGAACTCCCTCCTCAGGGAGTATCTTCAGCAAAGAGGGATCCCCCTCTCCGGCCTGGGTAAGCTCATCGTCGGATGGGAGCCCTGGCACGTTGACGCCCTGGAAAAGATTGTAGCAAACGCGAAAAACAACGGTGTCCCTCTCACCACACTCGCGCCCCGTGAGGTCCGGGAACTGGAGCCCAATATTCATGTTTCGGCGGCACTCTTTTCTCCCACCTCCGCCGTGTTTGACGTGGCCACTTACCTCCACTCACTCTATCGTGAAATGGAAAACGCCGGCGGGATGGGATTTATGAACGTGGAAGTGACAGGGCTGACTCCCTCCCACGGCGCATGGGAGATCACGGGCAGGGAGGGAACCGATGAATTCGCCCTCAGGGCAGGAGTTGTGATCAACTGTGTGGGTCTGTACGCCGATGCAATCGCCTCCATGGCCGGAGTCCCCATCTACGAGAAACACCTCAATCTCCATTTTTGCAAGGGTGATTATTTCTCCATCACTCCCCAGAAGGCCCGGCTGGTCAGCCGACCCGTCTACCCTCTCCCTGAGATCGACAACCTGGGAATCCATATAACCCCCGATTTTTGTGGCTCTGTAAAACTTGGTCCAGACGCCTATTATATTGATAAAACAGAAGAATACTCAGTAGACCCCCAAAAGGCGGAGGTGTTTTACCAGGCGGTAAAGCCCTTCTTTTTGCCCCTTGAACCAGAGGATATCCTCCCTGCCATGAGCGGAATCCGCCCCAAACTGCAGGAAAATGGCGGTCCGTTCAAAGACTTCCACATCAAACAGGATCTCCCCGGCCTTTACAGCCTCATAGGAATCGAATCACCCAGCCTCACCTCCTCCCTCGCCATCGCCCGCCATCTCCACTCCCTCCTCTAACCAAAAACTTTCCCGGGGAACGTAATCCGCCTTGATATAGGATGATTTGAGAAAATAATTATTTACTTGTAATTCACTACTGGGGGGTACAGATGAGGATTGCAACTGCGGGGCCGTGAAGGACATACCGAAGATTATTTATTTCAATTGGATTATCAATTGGATACCCCTCAACCATCTCATCAATTCCCGTATCCATCAGGAAACCCCACTTTTTCCCGGGGAACTCGGGAAGCATAAATTCCACTGAGGTCTCCTGACCGTTGATGAGTATATCCACGGGACAATCTCCGGGAGATCTCTCTCCCAGAAGCATCCCTAAAACCGGCTCCGGACTCTCCCAGTCAATAGTTCCGGGGATGGTTCCATGCCAGGTCACATCGGGAAGTCCACCTTCTATGTGGGCATTGCCGGTGAAAAACACGGGGGTCCCGAAGCGGCGGAGAGATTTCCTGAGAGATATGAGATACTTGGTGAATTTGGCGAGCCGCTGCCCCTCGGACCTCTCCACTCCCAGAGGATCCCGATATCCTCTGATGGATTGTTCCGGGGTCTCTTCAGCCATGAGCCGCCAGTCAATCCATGAGAGCGGATTGTCCTGACAGTAACAGTTGTTGTTTCCCTTCTGGGTCCGCCCGGCCTCATCACCGGCAAGGATCATGGGAACACCCTGGGAGACCATGAGGGTGGTCAGCAGATTTTTCATGGTCCGCAGACGCGCTTTTCTCATTGCCGGGTCGAAACATTCTCCCTCAACTCCATGATTATTGCTGAGGTTATTGTTATCGCCGTCCATATTATTCTCGCCATTGGCCAGATTGTGTTTTTCGTTATAGGAGACAAGATCGCGGAGCGTGAAGCCATCGTGGCAAGTAACAAAGTTAATGGAATGCAGGGGGGTCCTCCCGGAAGGCCCGTAGAGGTCCTCACTCCCGGCAAGCCTGGTGGCCAACTCCCTAATGGAGCCCTTTTTTAACCAGAAATGTCTGATATCATCACGGTATCTACCATTCCACTCAGCCCATCGCGTCCCTGGAAAAGAACCGACCTGATAGGCACCGCCCGCATCCCACGCTTCGGCAATGATCTTAACACCCCGCAGGATGGGATCCGCGGAAATTCTTTCCACCAGCGGGGGATTATCCAGCAGATTCCCCTCCTGATCCCTGCCAAGAATAGACGCCAGATCAAACCGGAACCCGTCCACGTGCATCTCGACCACCCAGTAACGGAGGACATCGAGGATAAAATCACGCACCACTGGATGATTGCAGTTCACCGTATTGCCACACCCGGAGTAGTTACGGTATGCGCCTGTCCCGGGCTCAACCATGTAATACACGTTATCCTCGATGCCCCGAAATGAAAGGGTCGGGCCTGTCTCATTACCTTCTGCCGTGTGATTGAACACAACGTCCATAATAACTTCCAGCCCCGCCTCGTGAAGCTCCGAGACCAGCTCCCGGAACTCGTTGATCTCTGCTCCGGGCCTTTGGTCACTGGCGTAGGGCGCGTGGGGTGCCATGAAGGCCATGGTTGAATATCCCCAGTAATTGGTCAGGCGCTCACCGGTATCGGGGTTGAAATGGATATTCTCATTGGCGGGGAAGGCCTGAAGCGGAAGGAACTCAACAGAAGTTACCCCCAGCGATTTTATCCATGGGATCATCTCCTTGAACCCCTTGAATGTTCCCGGGGAAGAGACCCCTGAGGAAGGGTGGGCGGTAAAACCTTTGAGGTGCACCTCATAAATAACCGTCTCTTCCATGGGAATATGCATGGGCCTGTCCCGCTTCCATGGAAAATCGGAAGAGACCACGATGGACTTCGGTGCCATGGGCAAAGGAGGCTGATGGGGTTCAAACTGGGATCGGTGCCAATCATAGGGGCCGGCGATGGACTTTGCATAGGGATCAATCAGGTATTTGCCACGATCATACCGCTGTCCGTTCAGCGGATCCCATGGGCCATCCAACTGATAGGCATAGGCTTGTCCTGCCTCTATTCCCTCAACAAAAACCGACCAGATATCTCCGAAGCGGAATTTTTCCGGGTCAAGCTCCAGCACCTTTGACGGCTCTATGTCATCGACGCTGTCAAACAGGAGAATCGCAACCCGCCTGGCGCGGCGTGAAAAAAGAGCGAACCGGACACCACCATAGTGGGGGGTTACTCCAAGGGGTAGGGGTGGTGCATTTCTAAGCCTGAGACGTGATTTCATCATCACATTACCATATCCTGAAAGCCGCCTCCGGGTAAAGAAAAAGCGAACCCCGGGAGAGACTGGATCCAGGGATCGCACTCCGGCTTCTCTGTTAAAAAGGATCTCAAAACCAAAGAAAATAAAATAGAACTTGAAACGCCTGGAGGGGATGCTAAAATAAGTCCCCGTCGAAAACGCCCATGTACCTAACGGAGAAAAATAATGAAAAATCTCTTTATTTTTACATTCTTACTTCCACTATCACTCATCCTCTCATGTACAGACGACGCTGCGGGCCCCGCAGAAGAAGACTACGGCATCGAGGGCACGTTTACGGCCGATGAACCCCTGGGCAAAGCTGACAGCGCCGGTCGCCCGGGCCTCGCCACCTCCTATGACAACACGGACACCCAGGTTTGGGCCGTGACAAATCAGTGGGAGGACACTTCCACGACCGCCGCAAAAAAAGCGGGTGTCTCATGGGACGCCAACTCGGGCCTCAACTGGGATCAGAAATACCACCTCTGGGTCTCCTCAATGGAGCGCACCGCCGGGTACAACACCTATTACGACACCTTCACCTTCAAGACGCCATGGGGCAAGACCCTGCCCGCACCCAAACTCGAGTGTGCAGAGGTGGCCATCTTCCTTCGTATCACCTTCGCCTCCTGGTACAATCTCCCCTTCTACCTCGAGGCCATTGACGGCGAAAGGGCCCGCATCTTCTTCGGCCATTTCGGGGCGCGCACCATCACGGATCGTTACAAGAATACCCCGCTGTATCGGACCGCCTACAGTGATCACACCACCGCGATGGCGTCCCATGACAACGATTATATTGTGGCCAACTGGCCTGCCGACAGCAAGCTTCGCACAAAAGGCCTCTATGGCGGCGGAGACGAGCAGGAATTTCTCGGCGATGATCTCCTCAGCGGCGCCTATTTTGACGAAATCTTCCTCAACAAGCGCGTGGGACATTTCCTCCTCCTCACCCTCACCTATTTTGGCTCCATGCACATGGCCGACAGCCGCAACACCTACAACCTTGTCCCCGATGCCATTCAGCCTGGTGATCTCCTGGTGGAGCGCTGGCAGAGAACGGGGATTGGTCATGTGATGGTAGTCAAATCCGCCGAGGAGCTCCCCGACAACCAGGTTGAAGCCACCATCGTCTCCGGGTCCATGCCCCGCCGTCAACCCAAATGGGAGACTCCCGTGGCCTCCAAGGACTATTTCACCTCCGAAGAGTGCGGCGGTGAAGGGACAAACTACGACGGCGACGAGTACGTCAAGCTTGGTGGGGGCCTGAAGCGCTGGCGGGTGGCCAAAAATGTGAACGGCAACTGGATGAACTCCTGGATGAACTCCGACGAAGCCAGCTGGATCTGCGACACGGACTGGGAGCGCCTGAAGGTTCGCCCTGCCACCTTCGAATCACTCCTGGGAGAAGTGGACCCCGTGGCGAAACGTGAAGCCATCCTGATTCAGATCGAAGATGCACGTAACCACCTGCGCAACTACCCGGCCTCATGTTCCGCCCGTGAACGCCGCGAGAAAGCCTTCACCAAGCTCTACGAAGTAAACGCGGAGCACTTCTCCATGGACAAACTGGCCACGGATCAGGAGTACCGTACAAAAGAAGACTATATCTTCGCGGAGCTCGTCTACACCCAGTCAAAAACGTGCTGCTGGAACTCCTCGACCGCAGCCATGTATCAGATCGTCATGGATTACAACAACGCCCTGCAGGAAGAAGCCCAGCAGTGCATAGACCCCGTGGTGTTCATGAACGCCGAAGGATACGGAGTATTCCAGGCTTACGCAGAAGAGACGGGCCGTGGCGGACTCTGGAAACCCTGGACCGCCGACGAGAGTTGCCCGCAGGCCAACGTCACCAGCGACACACAAAAGGATCATGAGTGGTCTGCATACTGTGACGTCTTTGACACCAGCACCCCTGTTGAGCCCACCTGCACCGACGACGCCCTGGAAGACAACGACAACCCCGCCCAGGCGAGAGCACTCCAGGACGATCATCTCATCGATCTGAAGATCTGCCCCAGCGACGACGACTGGTATTCTCTGGAAATCGCCTCGGCCAGAACAGCCCTCTCCATCACCTTTGTTCACACCAATGGCGATCTTGATCTCTCCTTGCATGACAGCGCCGGAACCGAAATCTCCAGCTCCACCTCCATCAGCGATACGGAGAGTGTTGATCTTTCTGCTCTCTCTTCAGGGACTTACCTGATACGCGTCTATGGTTACAACGGAGCCGAGAACAGCTACAACCTGACCATCGAGTAAGTTGTATTACATCTTTTTTATCCCGGGGACTGTACCCTCACCCGTTTGGTGGTACAATACGTGTAGAAGCGAAGCTCGGCGGCCACCCGGATCTTGCGGCCGCTGAAGCGTAACTACCCCTGACAGTCTCCAAAATCCCGGTTGCAATGGAGATTGGTTCATGGTAATGCCCCCTATTTCCGCAAGAGGTGCCTCATGCGAACCGTTACACTTATTTTTCTTACACTATTTTCACTCTTATCCCTCTCATGCAATTTCATCTCCGATGACGTAACTGACTTCGATTTCATCCTCCCCGAAAAAGAATTCACTGTTGACTCGTCCCAGTTTGGAATCCAGATCAATGAGACCGCCATCCCCGAGGTAGCCTGCCCCGGCACTCCCTCCTGTGCCGATCTCGGCGAAAACTTCCAGTGTGGCACCGATGGTTTCTGCGAAGCCGAGGCCAGTTATGATCTCAAAAGTGATATCATTGTCCTCAAGGACGAGGTGGAGGAGTTCGCCGTTATCACCAGCCAGGATCACATCAGCGTCTCCTTCAAGTACATCCAGATGCAGGTTGTGACCAACACGCTGAACTTTGATCTCCCCCCCCTCGATCTCTATATCGCCCCCCAGAGCGTCACCGCCCTTCGTGACGCCCAGGGCGACCTCAACTCCGAGGTCCGGATGGTGGGGACCCTCGACACCATCCAGGCAGGGAAAACCGGTTATTACGACGTAAATCTTGCTCCCGCAGGACAGGACACCCTCACATCTTTTGTACAGCACCCCGACGTCCCCTTCTATCTCTTCGTTTCAGGGACCTCATCCTTCGGTGCCGGTGACTCCGTTCCCGCGGGCGCCCTCACGGTCAGAGTCCATTCACGCGCCACCGCCTCTATCAACTGAGTTGACCCGACCAATAGCACTCAACTGGTTTTTCCTGTAGTAATCAAGGGGTTGACAACCCAATCTCCGCGTCACATTATGTGCCGACTGCAGAGAGATCTGCCTATGGCGTGTTCAAGGGAAGATACTGGGAGATGCGATAAATTTCGGAGGCAACTTCTTCCATGGACTGGAATCGCTTCTCCGGCAATTTCTGCATGGCCGTGACAATAAAATCCACCACCGCATCCGGGATGTCCGGATTCAATTCCTGGGGATCGGGCACAGGCTTCTGGACGTGGGCCAGGAGCACTTCCGTGGTGTTCCCCATGAAAGGGAGCTGTTTGGTAAAAAGTTCAAAGGCTATGATTCCCAATGCATAAATATCGGTTCGCCCGTCGAGGGTGAGTCCACGGGCCTGCTCGGGGGCCATGTATCCCGGTGACCCGAAGATCTGTGCATGGGAGATATTGGCGAGGAGCTTGTTGTTCATGAACTTGGCCACCCCGAAATCGAGAATCTTTATGGTCACCGTGCCATCACTCTCGGTGTGGAGAAAAATATTCTCTGACTTCAGGTCCCGGTGAATAATCCCCGACTGATGTGCGGCGCCGATGCCCACGGCTACCTGGCGCAGAATTTCAAGGGATTCTCGTACTTTGACGGGGAACCCCGAGTCAAAGATGTAGTCAAAGAGCGATCGCCCCGTGAGATACTCCATGACGAGGTATGGGCGTCCCTCTTCATCCTCGCCGAACTCAAAAACACGGACAATATTCTGGTGCCCGATGGAAGCGACCGCACCCACTTCCCGAAAGAAGCGGGAAACCGCCATCTCCATGCGCTCCTGGTCCACCACATCGAAGCACAAAAGCTTCAGTGCACGTTTCTG
>JAHJLU010000140.1 GCA_018821745.1 Myxococcota bacterium
AAGAAGCAGGCCGAGCACGATAAAGGCGAGGGAGACCGGGCTGTTCTTCTCACCAACCTTGAGGTCCTGAAGAACGTTTGTCTGAACCGTTTTGTTATCGTAATAAGTCTTGATGATTACGGCCTGTTTCTTCGTGGGATCTTCGACCTTTGAAAGGTCCATGGGCGCCGAAGAAAAGGTCGCCATTGCCGATGCATCGGCAGTGAAGGTTGCCGCTTCAGCTTCAGGGGCACTAAACCCGCCAGGGGCTGCAGAATCGGGAGCAACAAAAGAACCTGCTGACTCAACCGTGAAATTCACAACGAGCATACAGTTTCCAAGAACGATTTCGTCTCCGGAGTTGAGTTTCTGTTTACTCACTTTCTCTCCGTTGACAAAGGTACCGGTCTTGGACACGACATCGGAAATATAGATTTCCATGTCGGAGTTGATCTGAATGTATGCGTGCATAAGGGCCACGGAATCATCATCAAGTCTGAGAGTCGCTGCCGATCCTTTACCAACTTTAATCACGTCCTGGTCAAAGTTCTCTTCCCTGAGGAAGTTGGGTTTGCCCGAAGCATCCTTGCGGTAGATTTTAAAGTTAATGGGAATGGATACGGGATCTGCCATGGATACACTCCTCGTATTGAGTTGTTCCGGAAAACCGGAATTCAATTACTCTTTCAAATTAATTTTCCACAAAAGAGTCCAAGCCAGTGCTAGAGATCTTCTGCAGACTTGATCATTTCAGCTATGAAGTCATCTCTGAACTGAATCAGTGAGTTCATGATGGAAATTTTCCTCGCTGACATGAACCCCTGGTCTGGGCCAAGCAGCTCTCCATCGAGAGCCTCACTACCAAGATCCAGTGATTGAACGACTTTGCCGCCCTCCTGCGCTGAAACGACAGTAGGCGCAAGTACAAGAAATGCGGCAATAATTAATGAACATGTTGCTTTCAGGGTCTTCATGGTTTCATCCTCCAATCGAGCCGATTAGAACCACTGTACGCTTTTACCTCTAATTCCTTTCTCACACAACAAAAATTTTCTTTCCCACTGGCATTTTTCCGTATGTTTTCTCCAAATTGTAGGTCGAATCGAGGTGAGGTGCTGTCGCAAGGGGCGTTGTGCCGGAAAAGATCTCTCCGGGCCAACCTGCTCGCACAACGTTGTGACTACCCCACCGACATTTTGCAGGGAATATTTAGAACGTCACGACCTTGGTGACCGTCTTGCCGGGACCAATATTTACGGTGAACGAGTTACGCTTGCCCAGCTCATTATTAATAAGAGTAATACGATGACGCCCGGAACTGAGCGTGATTCTCCGCGGGGTCCATCCTTTTTTCGCTCCATCCACATAGACCAGCGCACGCGGTTTAGACCCGATTCTGAGGGTACCCGTACCGCCGGAAGGCATTGCTGGTGGAGTGACGATCATGGGCATGGGGTGCGGCATGGTGTTTACTACCACCATGATGGGCGTCATGGTCATTTCCATGGGGCCAACGGTAACCGTATTCATGATCGGAGGACTGATATCCACAGTGGCTCCCGGTTTCAGGAGTCTGATTCCCGCTTTTGGTGACCACACCGTCTTGCCGTCGAAATCCATCTTCTCCAGGTAGGAGTTGAACCCGGCCCTGGTCACCTTGAGATAGTATTCCCTGCCAACGACGGGAGAGAGATCGTAGGGATTTTTTGGATCTACATTGCACTGCGCCCTTTTGGGAACAGCATTGATGTCGTTGACAATGCACACCCGCGCCTTGGGCGTGAAGACATTCATAGTAACCGTAACTTTTTTGGGCACGAGACTGTATTTCAAGTTCAGTAATTCGCCCGCATTTTTGGTATAGCTCTTCTCGAACTCATGGAACTGATTACCGAACCCAATTTTTACCTTATATGTTCCCGGTTTGAGATCCATGCCAGTCCAGGGAGTTTTCTCAGCCATCTCCTTGCCATCCAGCCACACTGTCGCTCCCTTGGGAGCGCCACTGATGGAGAGCTTGAAGGTGCTGAGAGACTCCTTCAACTTCTCCAATAAAATAGGAACTTCCCTTGTGTGGTTTGCCTCAAGGCTGACCATCTGTTTCACCGTGGAGTATCCCTTGTGCTCAACAACGATGAGATATTGGCCTGCGGGCAATTCAACTCTCAGAGGCACAGACTTGTTGAGCTTAACCGGCTTCTGAGCGGAATCGAAGACCTTCACCACGGAACCCTCGGAAGGTGTCGTATTAACGATGAGGACGCCACTCTCCGGTTTGCCACCTCTGAACACAAAGAACCAGACGAGGAAGGCGGCAAGGACCAGGCAGAACCCGACGGTCGCCGCAATCACCACCCCTTTGCCACCTTGCTTGGGTGTTTCGAGGGGGCTCGGCAGGGGACCGGACATCTGGGGGATACTGTCCATCATGGGCATGGACTCAAAGGAGTTCATGCGATCCATTTCCCTGGGGGGTTCACTGACAGGAGTGGTCGAACCAAAGGAAAACAGTGGCTCATCATGGGATGGCGCGTCGGTGAATGAAGGCGCCCTGGGTGCGAGCAGCGGATCTGCCTTGGGGGTGACATCTCCCGGCTTGTCATAGAGTGCCGTCTCTATCTCATCGTCTTCCCACCAGTCATCTCCCTTTCCGTGGGAGCGCGCGGGACCGGAGTTAACAGCCGGCTGCAACGTGGGACCATCGAAGATATTTCCCGGAGACATACCAGGCTGCTGACTCCGAAGTTCAGGGGGCATCTGGATCTTGGCGTATTGCTCCAGTTTTACCTGCTCCTCGGCCACCTCATCGGAGAAAGTCTTCTTCATCCAGGCGGCGAGATCCTTGCGGGAATAGAATTCACCGCAGTTGTACATGAAGGCCTGGAGCTCATCGTGGAAATCGCCAGAGCTCTGGTAGCGATCCTCAACCTCTTTGGCGAGGGCACGCAGCACGATGATCTCCAGCAGCTCCGGGATCTTTCTGTTGTAGGTGGAGGGCGGAAGAATCTCCACATTACGTACTTTTTCGAGGGTGGAGAAGTCGCTCTCGCCGACAAAAAGCCGCTCTCCGGTGAGCAATTCATAGAGCACAATCCCCAGAGAGAAAATATCAGAGCGCTTGTCCAGGGGAAGACCACGGACCTGCTCGGGAGACATGTACCCGAATTTCCCTTTCAGTATTCCCGCCTGGGTCTTGGAAGCCTTGCCAGCGGCTTTGGCGATACCAAAGTCGATGATTTTCACATCACCCTCATAGGAGATAAGAATATTCTGGGGACTGATGTCGCGGTGGACGATGCCGATCTCATGGCCATTGGCATCTTTTTTATTGTGGGCGTACTCCAGCCCCTCACACACTTTCATGACGAGAAAGCATGCCTGAGCAATGGACATGGGAGTACGATCAGAGCGGCACCGCTCAAAAATGGTTCTGATATCTTTGCCATTTACGTATTCCATGGCGATATAGTAGATATCATCTACCTTATTGAGGTCGGTAATCTGTGCGATGTTGGGATGGTTGAGCTGAACGGAGATCTTTGCCTCGTCGATGAACATGGTGATGAATTCTTCGTCTTCAGCAATATTCGGAAGAATTCTCTTGATGGCAACTATCTTTTCAAAGCCGTCTGAGCCAAAGGACTTGGCCTTGAAAACTTCAGCCATTCCA
>JAHJLU010000141.1 GCA_018821745.1 Myxococcota bacterium
GCATCCGTCTCCATCGGTGGTGTTGCCGTCGTCACAGTCTTCGGGGAACTCCAGAAGCCCGTTCCCGCAGGTCTGGGTGCCGGAAAGGAGCGTACACGTAGAGCTGCAGGAGTCGCTGTCACTGAGGTTGTTATCGTCGCACTCTTCGTAGACCAGCCTGCCGTTTTCATCGATGGTAAAGTCGATGAATCCATTGCCACAGCCGGTTTCAATACGGCACTCTCTTGTGCATCCGTCTCCATTACCCACGTTTCCGTCGTCACACTCCTCACTGCCCTCAACCACGCCATTGCCACAGAACTGGGTCAAGACACATTTGTCACTGCAGACGCCGGAGTAGAGATCCATTGCGGGATCACATGTTTCACCGGGATCCAGAACGCCGTTGCCGCAGAGTGACTTCCCGTTGTCGTCATCACAGGAGGGCGTGAAGGAGAGGAAGAGGAGGGCAAAACTTGCAGCAAGAATTTTACTAAACATTAAACACCTCAATAGGTTAATGCGCTTCTCCACGAGGCAGTGAGCGTCAGCGCAATACCCAAAAAGCAGCAGTAATCATGAAAGAACATCGAGTCACAGTATAGTGATATTTTGAATCAATAACAATAGCGTTGGGAATAATAGATGAGCAGGATTTCAGGAAATGGGCACCATCGCCTGAATCCGATCAAGGCGAAGGCTCCTGATTTCCCTGATATGACGATGATCCCTGACTTCGAGGTAGGTATGTCCCTTGTGTTCGAAGATAGCCATCAGCGTAGCGGGGATCCGGATGCGGACATTATCTTTAAGGTAGGAGATCTCCATTTCTGCCTGGGTGGATATTGCCAGGTGCAACAGCGGGAAGCGCCCCGGCCACTCTGTCACAGGACGGGCGGAGTTTCCCAGGCGGCTGAGGGTGCCATAATTTGCCAGGTGATAGAAGTCATTCTCCTGGAGCTTTTTAAGAATTTCAGTACACCGCCCCAGCAGCTGTGATGTGGTTTGGGCGTCACTGAGTGCCCGGTGGTATTGTGGCGCCTCAAATCCGAGGGTTTTGGAGAGGTGAGCCAGGGAATAGGAGTCCATGTTGGCGATGAGGGCCTTGGCGAGTGGAATCGTATCGATAATGGGCAGGGGGGGGAGAAATACGCCATAGCGAGCGGCGTTGGTGGCGACGATACCCTCATCGTATGGGGCGTTATGTGCTACCAGGATCGTGTCTTCCAGCAGGGGCAGGATCTCTCTGATGACAACTCCGGCGCTCGGGGCGTCAGCTACCTCCTCATCGGTAATGTTGTGCACAGCCATTGCCCCGGCAGGAATGGGCATCTGGGGGTTTATCAGCCAGCTCCGACTGGTGATTACCGTGTTGTTTTTTACCTGATACAGCCCGATCTCCACTACGCGGGAGCCAGTCCAGAGGCCGCATGTCTCCGTATCGAAAACGGAAAATGTGATTTCTTCGACAGGGGTATTACCCGGGGGCAGCAAAACTTCGTTTGCCCATGGTTGAGAGTAGGTCTTCATGTGGAACTCCCTGATTTTGATTAAACATAGCATTTAACCCTGAATTGCGTTGTAATTTTTTTCAAATCCTCTAGCATTTTTTTTTCGATTCTTTTTCGTGTCCGGTGTGAAAAACGGGTACGAGAGGCCCTGTGGATGGAAGGTGTATGATGAAATTTGAATACCAGGTGTGTCAGGTTCAGGGGAGCAAGGTTACTTTTGTTAATGGAAAATTTCAAAGTGATATTCACATCACGGGGGCAGTGGATCCAGCCTCCATGGACAGCGCAATGGAGTCATGTCCCTCCGTATGGAAATATCTGAATAAAGTGGGTCGCGAAGGCTGGGAGTTGGTCACCTCCGGCGTCATGAGTACCTCAGATGAGGGCAGCCTCCAGATTCTATACCTGAAAAGAGCGGTATAAAAACAGATGAGCGTCAGGGGCTTTTGTCGGTCTCTTTGAGAAGCGTGCAGCCTTTTTTAAAGCCGCAGGAACAGGCTTTTTCAAGGTAGGAGCGGGACATGACCGCGTCCACAGATACTCCAATTCCCCGCGCATATAGCAGCGCAGCAGTATAGCATGAGGCGCCATTTCGCAGCGTGCACCCTTTCTTTAAAAATTTCAGGGCACTTGTGTAGTTGATGTCACCACCGATGCCGCCAATATAGAGGGTGGCCATGTGGTGACAGGCGGCCGCCAGATTTTTCTCGCAGGCCTTTAGCACCAGGGCTTTGCCCCGGATCAAATCCTGCTTCACGATGGTCCCGCGGATAAACAGAAAACCGAGGGAGTCACAGGCCGCAAGCACATTGCCCTCGCAGGCCTTCGTGAGGTAAACGACGGCCATTTGGGGATCCGTCGGGACACCGGTTCCGAAGGAATATTTTTCCCCAAGGGAAGCGCAGGCCTCATAGTTGTTTTTATTACAACGGCTCTGGAGCGTGGATATGTCAGCAGGCACCACGGCAGTTCCGGTCCTTTTGCCTGAAACCGCCAGTTTCGGTGGAACAACGGAGGACGTGGTCCGGGGCTTTCCTTCGGGGGAACGCGAGTTGCCGGCGCATCCATTGACGAAGAGCAGCAGAAATAGTGACAGTGAGAATCGGAGCATGACAGTATTCCTTTTACGTGCCCCTATTGTACAGAACAATGCCGGTTATGTACAGATGCTTACTTCCTCGGGGCTTTCTTCGGAAAGGGCTTGTAGAGGATTACGACATGTCCGATGAGCCCGATGAGGATTGAACGGGAACGTGTCGCCAGCTCCGTGGCCATGCTGTTTTTATCCTCGGGCGCGCGCATTTTCACCTTGATCAGTTCATGGGCATCAAAGGCGTCAAAGAGTGCGGCGAGAACGGCCTCAGTTATTCCCTTGTCCCCCACCATTACAACGGGCTCGAGGTGATGTGCTTTCCCCTTGAGTTCCTTGATCTCTTTCGGCGTCAATTCGGGGAGGGGGACTTCAATCCCTTCTCGGCGGCGTTTTGGTGTGGGGGGTGCTTTTTTCACCTTCTCATGGGTGAGAGGAGATTTGGTTACTTTTCTGAGAGGATGGCGTTTATCGCCTTCCTTTTTTTTGGGAGTTTCATGCGTCATGGGGTTCCTTTTGGTGGAGATAGGAAATGCCGTTTTTGAACAGGGAGAGCCCCGCTCCCTCCTCGGGCATGGTTTGCCGGGTCCACCTGGGGTGGTTGGTGAAGTGGGTAAAGGCCTCGGGGTGGGGCATGAGGCCAAAAATCCGACCCGTCGAGTCGGTCATTGCCGCCGCGCCCCCGGGAGAACCATTGGGATTCAGGGGGTAGAGTTCTGTGGGCAGGCTGGTCTTCGGGTCTACATAGACCAGGGGGATCAGCCCGTTGGCCTGGCACCTGGACTGCTCCGCAGGTGATGAGTAGACCAGACGGCCTTCTCCATGACGAACGGGCAGCTCAATCTGATGGAGGCCGCGGGTAAAGACGCAGGGGGAATCTGGGTCTGCGCTGAGTGTGACCCAGCGATCCTCGAAGCGGCCACTGAGGTTGTGGGTCAGTGTTACGCGCTGTTCGAGCTCGGGTCCCGGCAGCAGGCCGAGCTTCACGAGGAGTTGAAAGCCGTTGCAGATGCCGATTATAAGACCGCCGCGCTCCAGCAGCTGCCGAATCTGATCCATGAGCGGCTCCGCCCCCTTCCCGGGAGTGCCATGGGCAAAACGATGAGCACCGGCCCTGGCGCTTCCCAGGTGGTCTCCGTCGAGGAACCCCCCCGGGAGGCACAGGAAATTAAAGGCATCCAGGGTGAGTGTCCCCTCCATCAATTCCCATATGGTTCCAACCGTCACCGCTTCGGCGCCTGCTGTGGAGATGGCATAGGCAGACTCAACCTCACAGTTGGTGCCGTTTCCAGTCAGTACAAGGGCGTTTACCTTCATCGCTGGGTCTCCTTGGAAAAGGCCAGGGGATTTTTCCAGGCGCAGAGCATCTCTGCAATGGGGATTTGGACCACCAGTCCCCGAGAGCTCTCTTCCATCCGGAGGAACTGATCCCTGGTGACTTCTCCCACCCGGGCAAAAGTGTTTCCTTCCATGATCTGTTCAAAACGGGCAATGTTCTCCCGGGAGAGGGTCACCAGAAATCTCCCAGCGCTCTCCGAGAAAAGGATCTCGTCAGGGTGGATGACCGCTGTGTCCCGGGGCACGTTATCCAGTGATAGGGTAATCCCCAAACGGCCCGCCATGGCAGTCTCCGCGAGGGCTACCCCAAGTCCGCCGTCACTGCAATCATGACAAGAACGCACCAGACCCGCCTCCATAGCACGATAGAGCGCCTGATAGAGGGCAAGGTTTCGCGGTCCGTCCACCTGGGGGATGGAGGTGTCTGCGATGCCGTACTCTTCAAAATATTCGCTTTTCCCAAGCTCTCTGTAAGTGTTCCCCAGCACATAAACCACGTCTCCGGGCGATTTCGCGTCAATGGAGATGGCCTTGCGTGCGTCGGGAAGTTTGCCCACCAGCGACACCAGGAGCGTGGGCGGAATGGAGATCACTTCGTTTCCGATCCGCGCATCATTCTTCATGGAGTCTTTCCCGCTGATGAGGGGAATTCCGTAAGTCTCGCAGAGAGTGGCAAGGTACTTATTGGCACGGACCAGCGCTGCAAGTTTTCGTGTGCTGTCAATCGCGGGGGAGAGCGGGTCCGGCCAGCAGAAATTGTCGAGGGCGGCAAAGGAGTCGGGATCTCCTCCGCTGGCGACTGCGTTGCGCACGGCCTCGTCCAGGGCATTTGCTGCCATGGGTCCCGCGTCCACATCGGAGTAGCGTGGACAGAGGCCATGGCTCACCACGATCGCTTCCATGGAGTTCAGGAACGGGCGATATACCGCGCTGTCACTGGGGCCGTCGTTCTCCTCTCCCATGAGCGGCTTGATAACCGATCCTCCTTTAACTTCGTGATCGTACTGGCGAACCCAGTACTCCTTGGAGGCGATGTTTAGCCGCGAGAGGAGGCGCAGCAAGGATTTTCCCAGGTCTTCCCCCGGGCCGATGCCGGTTTTTTGCTCAAGTGGCTCCCATGCCGTAGCCAGCTGCATGGGAGGCAGA
>JAHJLU010000142.1 GCA_018821745.1 Myxococcota bacterium
GGGCACGATGCTGGGCGCCTTCGTCAACGTCGAATACGCCATCAACGCCCGCTGGGCTGTCGTCCCCGAGCTCTCCTTCCATCGCAGCGTGCACGGAGACGTCCCCGTCGACGGCTTCGTCCTCGCGCTGAGCGCGGGCCTGCTCTGGCGGTTCTGACAACACAATACAGTGATGAAATCCAGTACCACGCCAAAGACACCTGCTGAATCAACTCTCAACAGGGCCGGGGAAATTCCCGCCACCGCTCCGCGAATGGAGAGGTACACCAGTCACCAATCTGCGAGATGGAAAAAGGCACTTGGCAAAACTCAGAAAATGCGGTCTAGTAAATGCAATATGAAAGAACTAACACCTGTTGTCGTTTGTCTACTTGCATAATTCGGGTAGACTATCTGGCAATGTATGGCGAAACTGAGGAGGTTCATGATGATAGTGTTTAAAAAACGTGTTCTGCGGTTATTGTTGGCTGGAAGCCTGTTGGTTCTCCTGGTGGGATTGCCGGGCTGTGACGATGACGACAGCTCAAACAACTCAAACAACACCAACAATACCAACAATGGGAACTACTGTGATAATACCTGCGCCGATGTGGTGGCCGCCGCTTGCACCAATGGACCCCCAGATGTGGCCAACTGCGAGCAGGGCTGCACTGCCAGCCAGATAGGCTGCCCCGTGGAGTTTGCGGCGCTGGTCCAGTGCGCCGGAGACAACCCCTCCTACACATGCAACGCAGATGACCTTCCCGAGACGGTGGGCTGTGAGACCGAGCACCAGGATCTGTATGACTGCCTCTTCGGCGTGCCGGACACCTGCGTGGAGACCTGCCCGGATGTGGTCGCCGCCGGGTGCGCAAACGGCCCCTCCACAGTAGAAGAGTGCGAGGAAGGCTGCTCAGAGGCGCTGATGGACTGCCCCATCGAGTTTGGCACCCTCATGACCTGTGGCGGCACCAACCCGACCTACAGCTGCGACGCTGACGATACTGTGATCATGGACGGCTGTGAGGATACGCATTACGAGCTGTTCGCCTGCATGTCCGGGGTTCCCTCCAGTTGTGTCCAGACCTGCTCCGACGTCGTCGCTGCGCAGTGTGACTTCAGTCCCGCTGATCTGGATGATTGCTATGTGGGGTGCAGCGATTCGGCCACCAGTTGCCCGGTTGAGTATGAAGCACTTATGACCTGCGGGGGCGCCGATCCCTCCTTCTCCTGCGGCCCCGGGGGCATGGTCTATTTGGAAGGCTGTGAGTCCTCCCACGACGAGCTCTATGCCTGCCTTTGGGACACCCCGGTGGAATGCGTGACCGCCTGCCCTCTGGTGATGGAGGCCAACTGTGACAACGGCCCCCCCAGCCTGGAGGAGTGCTTCAGTGGCTGCGCCAGTTCAGCTGCCACATGCGCCACTGAGTTTGACGCCCTCATGCAGTGCGCTGACACCGACCCCTCCTACTCCTGCGACGTCAACGGCATGGTCTACGCGGACGGCTGCGAGACTGAGCATGAGGCTCTGTACACCTGCATGAGCATGAACTGATTCTCATCATCCCTGATCAAATAAGCCACTGCAAAAGGCAACTCACATTCAGCCGAGCAACCCACCCCGGATAAAATGAACGTTTCCAGCCCCTGACGCCTGCCTGACAAATTATGTTGTGCGTTCCATATTCTCTGCCCGTGGTCATATGGCCAGTTTCTTCAGTTTGATTTCCGGGTGAGCCACTTCAGATCCAGGATGTTGCCCCGGTCGTAGGCGCTCTCCTGTGCCACTCTGATATGCACGGGGTTCACCGCTGTGATCGCAAACCCGTTGAGGTCGGCGCCTATATAGGACTGGAGAGCCTCCATCAGCTTCTCCGTGGATGTGGAGAGGGCGGCCCCCTTGAAGGAGCGCACCACGGCGATGAGTGCCTCGGAACATTTTCCCGTGAAGAGCTGCGCCATGAACTCCGGCGAGCGAAGATTGTCACCCCCCAAATGCTGCGCCGCCCGTACGATCGCCGCCTGGGCGGGGTCGATCCTGAAGGTGAACTCCACGGTCACCTCCACGCGCTGGTTGTCCGAGGTGTGGAGCGACTCACGGCCGGCTCGCACCACGGTCACCACTATTGGAGCCAGAGGGATCACCTCGGGAGCGCCTGGCCAGCCGAAGGCCGTGGAGGTGAAGCGGACCAGGGGTCTTCGGTTATTGAGTCGGGTTACCACCAGCACCTCCTCTTTACCAATATTTACGGCGCCGCGGCGCCAGGTGAAGAAGAAAACGCCGGCCATGAGCATAATAAGACAGAATTGAACTGCCATAGCAATGATGAGAGTCGTCATCAGAAGGGGACCTCCATTGTTGAGTCGCCAAGTTTGGAGGCGAGGGCGTCGATGGTGTTGAGCGCCTTTGCATCATCGGCGTTGTTTGCGTTGTAGTAGCGCCTCGGGGTCGCCTGAAAACAACTGATGACCAGGTCTTGCACCACGTAGCCCCGGTGGTCGGCGCCGAGCTCCTCGATTATGGTTATTTTATACTTTTCAAGGGAACTGAGCGCCTCGGCGAAGTTGAATTGCGTTGAGAC
>JAHJLU010000143.1 GCA_018821745.1 Myxococcota bacterium
CCGCCGCAGCCCTGGTGAGCGAAAACAAGAGCCTCTGTTTCCCCGCCTCCGTGGACTCCATTCCCACCTGTGAAAACACGGAAGATCACGTCTCCATGGGCCTTATCGCCGCCAGAAAGACCCGGACGGTCATCGAAAACGCCGAGAAGATTATCGCCATCGAGCTGCTCAACGCCTTCCAGGCGGTCCACTTCCGCGCCCCCTTCCACAAGGAGATGGGGCAGGGGACCCAGGCGGTGTTTGATTTCATGAACGAGACCAACGGCATCTCCTTTGTCTCCGAGGACCGTATTTTAGCGCCCCTCATTCAGAAGACCCTGGAGCTGGTCACCCGCGGCTCCATCACCGAACTCCTCCAGTCCAGCCCCGGCCTCCAGTAACATTTCTCACGCTCCCCGACCCGGGGCACCTGCTCAAAACTTCCAGCGCTCGGAACAGATGCTCAAGAGAACGACGCAGTGCCAACATTTCATACTTGACTCCACCACCCGCTTTGCTCTAAATTCCCAATAGTTTATTGAGAAATTTGTGAGTTCCACAGAGTGAGCATGCATTGTTTTGACCACTACAGTCGTGCATTGCCATACGGTTATCAACAAAGTAAGTAGAGGAATCCCCCTATGACCGGACCAGATTTTCAGAACCCTCCTCCTGCGCCAGGCGCAATACCCCCTCCACACACTCCAATTCAGTCAGCGTCACCGGGTGGTGTCATCCCCGGAGCACCGCCCCCCGGAGGCGGAGCGGGAAAATCGCTCCTGAGCAATCCGGTGGTACTCTTTGGCGGGGGAAGCGGGCTTGTGGTCAGCCTTGTTTTGGCCATACTGCTGATGACCAGAGGCAGCGCAAAGGAGACCAGTGGGCAGCCCGAGAAAAAGAGCGCCATCACTGAACTGAAGCTGAGCTGTGAAAAGGGTGATAAAGAGGCGTGTGAGACGGTCGCGAAACTGCTTCCCTTAAAAAACAATGATAAAAAACCCGCTGTCCAAAAGAGTGTGGGTGGTGGCAAAGTGGGTGGGGGTAAAATTGTATCCCTTGAGAAAAAAGGGTGGGTAAAGAAGGTGGATGAGAAGGGGGGATACTCCATGTATTTCCCCAAGGCACCGCAGAGTCTGGTGAAAGATATTAGTGCAAAGGGGGCGACGCTGAAATCATACTGGATGATGTACGAGTATAACAACCAGGCGTTCCTGTCATCCTATACCAATTACAATGACGCCAGGGAATTTAGTCTCAAATATGGGCCTGAGACCCTGAAGTCGGTTATGGCGGGCATGGAGGGGGCCGGGGGCACATTGCTCGGGAAGGCGAAGGAGATTCCATCCAAAAATGGGATTTTGGGACTGGAGTTTCGCATGTCCAAAGGGGCCACCACCTTCACCTGCCGGCTCTATTACAAAAACGGGCATCTCTTCCAGCTCATGGCCACGGAGGGACACCCGGACTATGTTCAATTCCTCAACAATTTTGAAGTGCAGCAGAAGCTGGAGGGGCGCACAGTGCCTCCCGTAAAGTGGAGTACCGTCCGGCTCAAGACGGTGGGGCTGAAACTCAAAATGCCCTGCAAGCCCGTAGACAAGAAGAAAAAATACAGGCTCAAGGGCATGAAAACCCTTGAAGCATATACCTGCGACATCCCGAGCAAGGATCTTGGTGCTGACTTCTTCATCGCGAAGCTCAAGAAGAAGGTGTCCCCGGCAAACGCTGTAAAGTTCCTCAAAAATGAAAAGATGCTCGATGTCAAATACAAGAAGGGGAACCTGTTCCTGGAGCAACAGGTCAACGCCAAAGGATTCAAGGGGCTCTGCTACTCCTTTTATCACAGCAACTGGACCGCTCTCACCCACGCCTGCACCTTCGTGAAGGGGCGCACTCTCTTTAAAAGCAAAATAACGGGGATGATACATCCGGCATATCAGAAGGCAATCAGTGAATTTCAAAAGCAAATGAGCCTGAAATAACCAGACGATCCCACAACTCACTCCTCAGAATCCATGCCAACTCAGACCAACTCAAGGGGCGGTAGTGTACTCTCCCCGGGGAAACCGATTCTGACAAGCGGGCCTGCCCGGCCTCCAGTAACACCACTGAGCCGTTGCCTTTAGGGGGCAAATCAACTACTGTACGGAAAACAATCACGTGGTGCAGCCTGTGGAAATGCAATCGCGGGAGTGTGCCGCCTTCCCCTGGAGTTATGGAAACCATGAGACGTTCATTCTGTTTGATTTTCGCACTGTCCCTTCTGGTCCTGGCCCCTTCGTGCAAAAAAGGATCGGGGGGCAAGACGGGGAGTGTGAAATCCGAGGCACCTCCCGTGAGTGTTGAAGCGGACGCGGCCCAGCAGAGGCAGGCGAAGGCGGCCCTGGTAAAGCTCCAGAGGGGCGATTTCAGCGGGGCGCTCGCGGGCGCAGAGGAGGTCCTCCAAAAAGAGGCCGCCAACCCCTATGCCCTCACCATCCGGGCATTCATCGTGGCCAAGGGGACCATCCAGGGGATGATGACCACCCTTGTGAAAATGTTGGACAGCGGCGTCTCTGCGCGGGCTTTTCAGCACGCCGACATGCGCCGGGTCTACAAAAATGCCGACGCCATGCTGGAGAAGGTCGCCTCGGACCTCGCCATGGCGGCCCGCTCCGACAAGGTCCATCTGGAGCTGTGCCTGGCGTGCTGGGAAGTGGACTGGAACAACAACGGACGGATCGACCGCGCCGACAGGCTCCTCTTCCAGGTGGAGAAGGACGCCCGGGGCCAAAAGCTCCCCCTCGAGAGTCCACTGCGCAAGCCCACTTACCGATTTGACCGTGGGGATCTCTACTGGGCAAGGGCCTACGTGATGTTCCAGCGGGCTGCGATCAACGGTATCCTCGCATACGACTGGTCCGCGATCGATACCCTGGCACAGCGCCAGAGGGAGAAGGCCATAAAAATTACCCTGAAGGACCCCAAGCGGATGAAGCTGGTGAGGGCGCTGGTGATGCAGGGGCTTGAGCTCTCCGCGAAGGCCCGGGAGGCCTATCTGGCCGAGACCGATGATGACCGCGAGTGGGTGCCCTCCCCACGGCAGAAGAGTCACCCCATGCCCATGGCCGTGGATGCGCGCCTGTACCAGACCTGGGGAGACATCCTGGGGGACCTGCAGCGCCTCCTGGGGGGTAAAGAGGGGCTGAGCGCCGCAGAAATCACGACGCTCTTCCATCCCAAGTGGAAAACATTCCCCGGGGGATTTATTGATCTTGGGGCGATGTTCCAGAATCCCAAGGATTTCACCCTTCACCTCCCAACTATCATGGCGTGGCTGGAGTTTCGACCACGACATGGGATGGGAGAGCTTGAGCGTCTCCTGGGGGCAATCTTCGGTCGGTATTACAAGAAAACCATGAAGCCCTCCCCCTTGACGGGCCGACTCAAACGCATGAAGGACGAGCTCTCCCGGGGAGAGGAGACCTTTGAGCAGAAGCTTGGCTACCTCATCTGGATAAACTGACACCGGACGGGGCATGGATCATTGGTGAAATCACGGGAAAACCGGGAATAAGGTGGGCCATCAGCCCGTTTGATGCTATTTTACCGAAATCGCATATATCTTCTGCGGTCCGGCGACCCACCACGGAGCCGGACGGCGACCATTTTTCAAAGGGAGAGCCATCATGGCCTTTGCGCAAAAAGTTGAGTGGGAGATTACCTCCGGTTGTAATCTCCATTGTGCCCACTGCAACGCTTCCACGGGGGGTGATGACCTTGGTCACGAGCAGCTCCTGGAGCTTGCCCGCCAGCTGGGGGAGCTCCACCCCGAGACCGTCTCCCTCACGGGGGGTGAGCCCACGCTGCATCCCCTCCTGCCACAAATTGCCCGGGTTCTCAGCGAGGCCGGCGTGCGGGTCCAGATCATCACCAACGGCACCACCCTGACGGCCTCCCTCATTGAGGAGCTGGTTGAGAGTGGTGTCTCCATGGTGTGGGTGAGTCTTGACGGACCGGGGCCCGAGCACGATGCCCTGCGCGGAGAAGTGGGCGTATTCGAGCGCGCGCTGGATGGTATCCGGCAGTTAAAGCGCCGGCGGGTCCCCTTTGGGATTCTCACGACCCTGGTGGAGGCCAACCGGTCACGCTACAAAGACCTCTCGCCCCTGGTGAGAAAGCTGCGGCCACTGTATTGGTACGTGTGGCTCGCGACCCCCACA
>JAHJLU010000144.1 GCA_018821745.1 Myxococcota bacterium
CCCTGCTTTCCCCTCCCAGCCCCGCGGAAAATAGAACACGCTGTTCATGTTCCATCCTTCCTACCATGTGGATAACATCTTTTTCCGCAGGATAATGGGGACGGTATACAACGCCACTTACTCCAAGGTCTCATTTCTCTACAACCAGAATCAGTGGCGCTTTGGTGTTCACGGGGTGCTCCCCTTTGCCAACGAGCCCGTGGCTACCATGGGCAACTCCAGACTCTACGGGGCTGAGCTGGATGCAGATTTCTCCTACGTCAGTCCTGACGGGTCCTTCGTCATCGGGATAGCCTACGGCATGTTCTATCCTCTCGACGCAATGAAGCGGCCTGCCTCCATTTATTCTGCTGATTATGCTGCTGACCCCTCCATGGCCCATTTTCTTCAGGGCCGAATTCTTATCCGTTTCTAAGCCCGCCAGCGCATCATAACATGAAAGGTTGTGCAGTCCCGTGAGGATTTCATTGATCCGGGGTGATGTTCAGTGATACAGTCATGACAATGTTCGGACCTTTTCTGGCTGCTGGTTTGCTCTTGACTGGTGCTCTGTTTCTTGGCAGGGTGTTCGCCAGATTTCATCTGCCAAAAGTGACGGGGTACCTGCTCGCCGGTCTGCTTTTTGGGCCCTCCCTCAGTGAGTTGTTGGGAATTACACCGGTTATTGATCGAGGCACTTTACATTCTCTCGAGTTTATTTCCCGTCTTGGAATATGCCTCATCATGTTCTCCGTGGGGGCCCACTTCAGTTTTCAGTCACTCAGACAGTATGGAGGGAAGATTATTGTCGTCTCACTTCTGGAGGCGCTCATTACCTTGCTGCTGGTTACACTGGGAGTTTATGGGCTTGGTTTTTCTTTTGTCGGCGCGCTCTTCTTGGGAATTATGGCCCTGAACACCGCTCCCGGTGCGACGCAGATGGTCATTAGAGAATACAGTTCCGAGGGAAAACTCTCCGATCTCATGCTGGTGCTGATTGGCCTCAATAACTTTTTAGGGATCGTTTTCTTCGTGATCCTGTTTCATTTTACCATCAGTTCAGAACCACCAATTTCGCTCCTTCTCAACCTCGGGGGGCCCATCGCTGCGGGTTTTGGTGCAGGAGTGATCGTCGCGTTCTGGGAGCAGCGGCTGTCGGGGATTGTGGAACGGCAGGTGGCCCTGCTCGGGATTGTCATACTGATGATCGCGGCAACCACGTACTTTGGCTTGAATCTCCTCTACGCGTCCCTGGTAATGGGCGTGACGGTCATTAACGTGAGCCCGCATAAAAAGAGATTGTTCAACGAGATTCATAGCATCGACTATCCGGTGTACATGCTCTTCTTTGCCATTGCCGGGACCCATCTCCAATTGAGCGCCTTGCCCGCAATGGGTGTCATCGGTGTAGGATTTATTTTACTTCGCATCGTTGGGAAGATTTCCGGTGCGTTTTTGGGGGCAAAGGCGGCGGGATGCTCACCGGTCATTCAAAACCACCTGGGGATCGGCATGCTCTGCCAGGCGGGTATTGCCATTGGCCTCAGTTCGGTGCTGGCTCAGGCTGCGCCCAACGCTGGCGGGCTTGAGATTCAGAATATTGTCCTGGCCGGCGTGGTGGTTTTTGAGGCCATTGGCCCTATCCTCACAAGAATCGCGCTGATGCGGGCCGGGGAAGTGACCCTTATCGCCATCCTCACCGGAAGGGCCCCCGTGGGAATTCTGGAGGGCATGCACGATCTGGTTAACCAGTTTGGCACTTCTCTGGGCATTTCCCTGAGCAAGAATCTGAAGAATCCCAGTGAGGTCCCTATTAAAATGGTGATGCGGCGCCATGTGGACACCATTCCAGAAGACCTGGGCTTTGACCAGTTGCTCAAGACCATGGGGCATTCACGCTACGACCGACTGCCCGTCGTCAACGATAAAAAGCACCTCATCGGTGTTATCCATTACGCGGATATTGCGGATGTACTCTTTGTTGAAGAGCTGCGGGGGTTGGTCGTGGCACGGGATATTGCTGTCCCCACCCTGGCCAGGCTTACGGAGAATGATACACTGGAACATGCCCTTGATGTGTTTCGAAAGTATCCCCACGTGAGCTACCTGTTTGTCTACTCATCAAAGGATGGCAAATCCCTCGCGGGGGTTCTGCGGCACAACGACGTTCTCTCATCCCACGGCTCGGTTTAGCTTTTCTCTTCTGGAGCCGAGCCCTCCTGGAGGACCACCTTTGAGCCGGTGTAAAATAAGAGTGCCATGGCGGCGCCACCGAAGAGGATGGCACGCAGGAGATTTGCCCACAGGGGGTCCGGGACAACACCCGTGGATGGAAGTGGATCGCCAAAAGTGTAAAATTCTGGCGCTTTAACAAAAAAAACTGTGAAAGAGAAGCCCATCACCATGGCGTTGTAAACCCCATGGAGCCACACAGAGTAAAACAGCGAGCGGCTCTTGTGGCTCAGGTAGGCGCAGCTCAGGCCCACCAGCGTGAGGGTCACCATCCCCACGATCTGCAGATGGACAAGCGCGAATATCAGACCTGTCGCGAGGGCCGCAACGAATACATGGAGCCCCTTCACCCGCATTCCCCGAAACAGGAGCCCTCGAAAGTAAAGTTCCTCGGAGAGCGGCGCCACAACAATTGTCAATAAAAGAAGAAAAATCAGTGACAAGGGGAAATTTAGGACCATGTTCTGAAACTGGTCGAGGGAGGATTTGTGGCTCGGGTAAAAGGTGAGAATGATGGAGTCGAGGCTGCCGCCGGCCACCTGCATGAGAAATGCGAAGGGGATGAGCAGCAGCATGACCGGGATGGAGAGTCCTCTCACTGAGATTGAAAGGACAAAGGGGGGGAGCCTGAGTACGCGCTGCAGATAATAGGCACAGGCCACCCAGATGAGGGATCCCAGGAGCATCATCCCCATCATGAGGGCTGTGCCTGCAACTCCGGCCAACTTCCCGACCAGAATAACCACGGAGAAGAAAAAAAGTTGGAGGAGCAAAATGCCCACAGTCAAGAACAGGCTGGCCACTATTCCAAGTGGTCTCGGCGTGCGAATCTCTTTTTGCAATTCGTGTTCAGAAATGGTTTCCATGGCTGGCATGCTAAACATTTGCGTCTGCATTATCAACCAGTAATATCACCCAATTCAGCCGAGCAAGGATTTCATTGATTTCTTCTTCTATTGGAATATGCTGCCCTCCATGTCTATTTTATCCTTCTCCCTTGTCCTGTCCCTTCTGGTTGCACCGCTCAGGCCTCAGACAAAACCGTTGCCGGCCGCTACCCCCTCTGTTTCACTCAAAGAGGTCGTCCCTAAAAAGGGAGTGATGGAGCGCAATGCCACTGCCTTTACCATCGCGGGCTTTATGTCTGTCCCCCTGTTGGCGGTTACTCTGGGGATGCAG
>JAHJLU010000145.1 GCA_018821745.1 Myxococcota bacterium
ATCTCAACCTCTTCACAGTTATATTGCTGTTTGATGGTGGGCAGTTTTGAGGCGATGGTCGCCTGGAATCGCTCGGGGGTGACCCCTTCGAGTGATTCACCCGTGGAGAGTCGGGCCCTCACAAAGGACTCATAGGCTGACCGGATGGAGGGATCGATGGCGGGAGGATGCCCCTGTCTGCTCTGGGCAGGCTCCGGTGATGAATGCCCATCGCCGCTCTGCTCCAGCTCTTCACGGATGACGGCCAACTGGGCAAGGGCCGCTTCCAGTTCGCCCTTGGTGCGAACCCCCGCGAGCAGATCGTCGGGCAAACCCTCATCTTTGATTTTTCGGCGCATTCTCTTGATTTGTTTTTCGTAGACGCCGTTCTCAATCTCCCGGAGGATCCGGTTCCAGTACTGCTCATAGGTCTTGAGTTTGTTCTCCACCTTATTGAGTAAAAACTTGACGGCCGTGTTGCTGGGTGGATCGTCATGGAAAGCACGCAGCTCTGCCTTGATCTGTTTTCGATAGGTCGCCGGCTCCCACTTCTCGATGCCCATGAAAAATTGCTCGTACAGAACCCGCAGCTTCTCGATGCTCTTGTCAAGAGCCATGAGTTGCGCCTGCATCTGGTTGACGGTAGCCATTGAACTGAGACTCCTTACCCCGACACTGCATCACCGGGAATCGGACCGTATTGTAGAGTGATTGTGGACTGTAAGCAACCCAAATGTATTCGAAAAGGAACAGCTCAGGTTATGTGGGGGGAGGGTGGCTCCCCGGCAGGGGGTGATTGGCCACCAGCTTCACTCTCATCGGTGGAAAGATCCACCTCCACGGTCTGCTCTTCCACCACCTCCTGCTGCAAATCACCCACCAGGGAAGCAGGCAGACCCGCCTCAAGCGCAGCCAGCTCAAGCATCTTCTTCTGCTTGATGTCCTTTTGTTCAGCGGCCTCGACGAACAGCGCGAAGTACTCGAAGGCGGAAAAAATAGACATAATCAGGGAGAGATAGAGGATATACAGCCCCATCTTGTGGTAATCGAGAATAAAATCTGTCCCGATGAAGGAGTAGGAGTTATGCACCAGCAGAAAGGTGAGCCCCACAAACTGGAACGCCGTCTTTGCCTTCCCCGATTGGGACGCTGAGATGACGACGCCCTCTCCAATGGCTATGGCACGAAGGCCCGTAATGGAGAACTCCCTGAACAGCATCAGGATGAGAAGCCACGGGGGCACGAGGGTCATCATAACCAGATAGACCATGATGGACAGGGTGGTGAGTTTGTCGGCCAGCGGGTCAAGGAACTTGCCCAGCAGGGTAATTTTGCCCGATCTTCTCGCCAGGTACCCGTCAAGCCCGTCGGAGATGCCGGCGAACAAAAAGAGGAGCGCCGCAAAATAGTGCCCCCTCACCGTGCCAAGGCGCAGAAAATAGATGATCCCCGGGATCATGAAGAGCCGCGACATGGTGATAACGTTGGGCAGCGACCGGATCTCGTCGCCCAGCTTCGCCGTGCGGTAGTCTTTGACTTTTTTTTGTTTTCTGAAGCGAAGCGTCAGAATACGGGGCACACTTTTCAGCGCGCCAAAAGGTTTTTGTTTCATTGAGCTGTTCCTGACAGGAGGAGAGCCGGAGATTATGTGGGTGTTTTCCGTCATCAGTTTCGTAAAAAGAGGTTCCCGGAACCAGCAGCATGCAGCAGTTCGCCCTGGTTACACTGGGCCACCACATAGCCCTCCCATCCAATCAACTTTTCCATGGGAGTCAAGAGAAATTCCTCTTCGGGGAGCTCCAGATTGAACAGCAGGCCGGACAACTGGATGAAAATTTTTCCCCGTCCCCGGAAACTGAGCATTCCAAGGCGCTGACTCTTGCTCCGAAGCCAACCACTCTCCCACTTGAGGTTGCCCTGGAAGGCCACAACCATCTCTTCACGGACGTAGAGCGGGGTGTTGTGAATATCGAAGGCAATAAACACGTGGTCCTTGGAAGGCTTGAGCACGGCCGTTCCCCTCCCGCGCACCTCCAGCAGCCGCCCTGTGATTTCATCGGTGATGTACCGCTCGCTGTCGGTCCCCC
>JAHJLU010000146.1 GCA_018821745.1 Myxococcota bacterium
GCTGCCTATTCCACGCCGGTCTACACAAAACGCGTCTCCTACGCGTCGCTGAAGGCCAGCTACCGCAATCTTGTCTCCGGCGCCCAAGTGGGGTCTCTCTTCCGGTACGACATCGCCGGTCGCGTCACTATTCCCGACCGCTCCTCCAGCCTTGTCACCCTGATAAACAAGGATGTGGAAGGAAATGATATCCTTTACTATATCACCGAGAATTATGACAACATACCCTACCGCGCGGTCCGCTACAAGAACACCTCAGGCTATGTCCTCGAGAAAGGCCCCGTGGCCATTTATCGCGGCGGTCAGTTTGTGGGCGAGGCCATCGGCGGCGTGGTGGAAAAAAACGCCACAGCCTTTGTTCCCTACGCCCGTGAAGGGAAAGTGCTGGTCAACCTCACGACCAAATATGAAAATGAGGGAGAGCAGCTCCTCTCCATCTGGCACGGCCGGGTCAATATAGAGGAGCGACAGGTGAACAAGTTTGTTTACGCAGTGGAAAACCGATCCGGGGATGATTTTACCATGTACGTCAGGCGGAACCGCAGGACCAACTGGACTCCCCACGACAGCAAGAGTTTTATTTTCGAAAAAAATGTCTACTACATCCCGGTGAAAGTAAAGAAAGGGAAGTCTTCTTTTGTGATCAAAGAGACAACCCCTGTACGGCAAAGCTACGGAATTTACTACTACAAGGCACGAAATATCCTCAAGCTCTTCGTGAAATCACCCGACCTGCCTGCGGCGCTCAAAAAGTCCATCGGGGAAGTGCTTGATATCTACGATGAAGTAGCAAAGCTAAGACAGCAGATGAGCACAATCGAGGGCTCCCGCCGGGTGCTCCGTGAGGCACTTGATGATGCACGGAGAAATCTGAAGGTGCTGGGCAAGACCGGCAACAGAGATCTTCGTCGCAAAATTGCGACCAATATTTCCAAACTTTCTGACCAGTTAACCAAGTTGAACGCCGACTGGGTGAAGTTGAACATGGAAAAAGGTGAGAAAGAGCGGCGCATGTACACCCTGTTCAAGATGATTACTTTCAAGAAAAAGTAAGAAGTTTCTGACATTTCACTCATTTTAGCCACACTATAAGTTCCGGGGGGGCATTTTGCTGTTGCTACTGCCTGGGGGATGATCCATTCTAACTGGTGACAGACGTCAGAACAGAAAAGGGACTCCATGGCTTCGGCAAACTATTTCAGAAAATTATCCAACAAATCAGGAATCTCCTTCTTTTTGGAGTCCCTGAGGAACCGGGAGCCCTGCGCCTTTCTTCTGTGTGACCGATTCGGCGCGATCATCGCCCCCCAGAACAACAATGTTTACGCCGAGAGGCTGTCGGCTCTGCTTGAGTCAATGGAAATCAGGGATCTTGCAGAGATCATCGGCAGCCAGAAGCACGTGGTGATAGACAATCACACGGGCACCCAGCTCGTGCTCTTTCCTGTCCCATTTCCTCAAAACGACCGCGGCGCGCTGGTGGTGATCAGTGATGGTGCGGGACAATACACCCCCACCGACGGTGACTTGACCTTCTTTGCCAATGTGGCACAGCTCATGGGGAGCGTGCTGGAAAAATTGGGAACCGGCGAGATCCCGCTCCTTGACAGCAGTGCCGATGACAGCCATATCCTCGACACCAGCTTCATCGCCAAACTCAGTGAGGCAAGCACCCTGCCGGTGGCCCTCCAGAGCATCCTCTCCCACCTGATTAAATCAACAAAGATCGATTCGGTGGCGTTTATCAACGTGGACGATCAACTCCGCCAGACCCTCCCCATCTACCATGAGGGGTTCAGCGAAAATATTTTTTCCAGTATCCATACCAGGCACCTATTTCTCTGGGAGACGGCGAAAAAACCAGAGCCCATTCATGCGTCCTTCGCGGATTCCGAGTTGAAACCCCCCATATCCCTGAGAGCGCTTTCGTTGTATCCTGTGTTTTTCGGCGACAAGGTGGTCGCCCGGCTTATCTTCGGCAGCCACAACGTCTCCAAATTCACCACACGCACCAGAGGTCTTCTGGAATCCCTCGCGCAGATGCTCGGAGTCACCATGGCACGCATCCATGCCGAGCAGGCAATGGAGGAGAGTGACATCCGGTACCAGACTGTGTTCGAGATGAGCTCCGACGCATTGATGCTGGTGGGGCAAGCCCACTTCATGGAGTGTAATGAGGCCGCCCTGGAGCTGTTCAAGGTTGAATCCAAGGAGGCCTTCTGCAGACTGCATCCTTCGGATTTGTCCCCTGTGTTTCAGCCCGACGGCAACACCTCCTGGCAAAAATCGAACCAACTCATAGCCCAGGCCATCGAGACGGGATCCCAAAAATTTTACTGGAAACATTTGCGCACCAATGGAGAAGAGTTTGACGCAGAAGTGTGGCTCACTCCCCTCTCCCTGCGTGGAGAGCGGGTGGTCCAGGCAACAGTAAGAGATATCACGGAAATTCTCCGGGCTCGGGGCGAACTCGAGGATGCAAAAGACAAACTCGAGAAGACCAACAAGGGGCTCCTCGAGACCATCAAGCATACAAACACCCTGGCCATGGAGGCACACCAGGCCGTCTTGGAGAAGAGCAGATTCCTGGCAAAAATTGCCCATGAGATTCGGACACCCATGAGCGGAATCATCGGAATGGGTGAGCTTCTCCTGGACACCCGGCTGGACCGAACCCAGCGTGAATACACCTCGACCATTGTGGGGAGCGCCGCCAGCCTCCTTGAAATACTCAATGATATTCTTGATTTTTCAAAACTTGAAGAGGGAAAACTCGACATCAGGCCCGTTGCCTTCTCTCTGCGAACCCTCCTCGACGACGTTGCCAGCATCATGGGGATCACCGCCCACGAGAAAGGGCTGGAGTTCCTCACATTTCTCGATCCCCAGATTCCGGATCAGATCATCGGGGATCCGCTCCGCCTCAGACAGGTCCTGCTGAACCTCACGGGGAACGCCATTAAATTTACGTATGTGGGTCAGGTCTCCCTGCGCGCCACCCTCCTGCACGAGAGAGAGGGCACCTACCAAATCCAGTTTTCCATAAAAGATACGGGGATCGGCATGCCCCGAGAGACAGTGGAGTCTCTCCTCGACACGGGGATCCAGGGCA
>JAHJLU010000015.1 GCA_018821745.1 Myxococcota bacterium
CCGATCTTATTATACTCCAAACCCCAAAATTTCCCAGCAGTGAAAAGCAAAGGGGCGTAAGGCTTCGGAAAAAATATATCCTTGAAGAATAATTTTCGAACAGGCCCCACAGCTGGTTTTACTTGAACATTTCCCCCCATGCCGTTAATATGAGACAATAAATCAACACACACCCGGGAGAAAAAATGAAACAACCACTGGTATTCCTGTTTGTAACGCTCATCATGGCCTCCTGCGGGGGGAACACGCCCTCCACAACCACCACATCCTCCACGCCGGCAAAAACCGGCCCAAAAGCCACCAAGGGCACCTTGACCTCCAAGGCACAGTCGCAGCTTGAGTCCCTGATCGCGCTGGCAAAAAAACAGGGAAACAGCTTCGACGGGAAGAAGCTCTTTCAAACCTACGGGCTGGAGGCCGAGACACCCTGCCAGGTAAAAGGGAAGGTCCGGGTTTACACGGTCAAGGGACCGGGCGGGAAAGTTCGCGCGGCCATGCTTTACGTAACGCCCAAGGGGTTTGATCTTTGTGACAGCGCAAAGACTGAAATTCCCCCGGCCATCTGTACTGTCAGCATAGGCCCAAAAGGGGTGAAAGAAGAGAAGCTCGTCTACTCAATGTTCATGGGGGGGGCCTCCCTGGGCTTCAACCTGCGGGTTAAACAACTCGGAGGGTTCAAGGGATACACAATCCTGAGAATCGCCTACGAGAGCGTCATGACGGACTCTGGAAGGGGGTGTGAGAAACACAAGGCCTTAATGGAGACGAGTAAATCCACGGGGAGGACCGAAGAGAAACACATGTACTATTCCCTGGTGAAGGGAGCGTTCATTGAGCTCGGCAGTATTGATGTGGGCGCCCGAACCTTAACCAGTTACAACACCAGCGAGACAAAGGGCACCGTGAAGTGGCACACCCTCGCTTCTCGCTCCGACCCCATCCTCTCCCTGGTCTCCTATTACTCCAGCTCGAGCAAACCCATGGACTCCGGCCAGGATGCGGGTGAAGGTCTGCGCCCCTCCATGGGGCCCATGGTGGATTGCAGCATCGAGACAAAACTCTATGCGCTGGTGAATGGTGGCAAAAAGCTCAGTGAAGTGACCGGGGCAGGCCTGACAACCCTGCTCAGGGAACCGGAACTCAAAAACCTCCCGGCAAAAAAAGCAGGCAGCAGCGCCGACCAATGCGACGCCATGAATCCCGAAAACGCCGGTCAGTAATAACACTCGGTCATCACATTTTCCCGGCACTGTCGAGCCAGAACATAAAGCAATTCCCATGGGGGGCTAATGGCTGAGAGTCGTCAGGCTGTGGCGCGGCGCTTTTCCAGTTTGAAGATGTCCAGGGTGAGGGCCGTGCCCAGTAACACCAGGGGGAGACCTCCGAAAAGCCTGGCCGTGAGGGGCTCTGCGAGGAACACAAAACCCCAGAGGATGGCGAAGATGGGGATGAGAAAGGTGACCGAGGTGGCGGCGAGCACTCCGGAGCGATTAAGGATCCCCAGATACAAAATGAGGGCGAAGGCGGTACAGACCACCGCCAGGGCGACGACACTGGCCCAGGAAACCGCAGAGGGCATGACCGCGGGCCAGAAGATCACCGTTATGGGTGCCATGATCAGGGCCGCCCACAGGAGCGCCGCGGCCGTGGCTTCCACAGGGACCAGGCGGGACATCTTTTTGCTGTGGTAGTTGGAGCTCAGACCATAACAGAGGGAGGCCCCGAGGGCTGCCAGCACCGAAACTCCCGCTCCCCCGGCGGCAAACCCCATACGATCCCCGAAGAGCACCACAATCCCCGCCATCCCCGCGGCGATCCCCGCAATCTTTGTGAAACCCACGGGTTTCCCCAGCCACACAACCCCAACCAGAGCCGCAAAGAGCGGTGTGGTCGAGTTCAAAAGGGCCGTAAATCCTGCCTCGATGCGCAGGGAGGCGAAGGCGAGCAACCCAAAGGGGAGCACCATATTGAACAGGGCCATGAAAAGAAAATCCCAGCGATGCCTCCATAATTGTGGGCGATTTTTACTTGTCATCAGCACGGGGAAAAGCACCACCATTGCCAGCCCCACCCGGATCCCCAGAAGAGCCAGGGGACCGAACTGGGGGGCAGCCACCCTCATAAAGAGGAAAGAGGCGCCCCACAGCGCTCCCAGCAGCCACAGAAAGAGAAAATCACGGACTGACATAAACGGTATCCCCGGGCTGTTCTTTCGTGATCCTGGTGATGTGGATGCGGGGCACCCGAGGTCGCAGGCTCCGAAGGAGGGGTTAGTGGGTTTCCTTCCGGTAAGCCGGCGGATCACCCTTGGGTTTGAATTCCTCGGGCGGTGGCGGTTTAAAGGCCGGATCATCCGGCTTTTTAATACCTTTTCTGATAATCATGGTGGTGGGAGGGTAGTTGACGGTCCAGGTGTGGGCCTTGATCTCGTGGCCCTGGTCATCGAGGAAGATTCGGCGGCGACGGACCACATATCCCTTTTGCCCCGTCTGCTCCTTCTTGAAGAGCCCGGTGAACAGCTCCTTGTCGTCGCGGAAGATGGTCTTGAAGGGCATCTCCGTAACAATGCGCCGGATAAAGGTCACCTTGGAGAAGGGGCAAAGATTTAAGAGGCGGTGGGGTTCTATTCATTCCTCA
>JAHJLU010000147.1 GCA_018821745.1 Myxococcota bacterium
CGTTGCTTGTGCCGGGGGTTCCGAGATCACCATCACCGTAGCTACTGACAGAGGCACACCAGTTGGCCATGTCGGCGGCGTCGACGGCGTTGTAGTTGCGGCTGTCGAGCTGGATCGATGTGCCGGGAGGGGTAGGATCGTTATAGGTAACGCTGTGTACGATGTTTCCGCCACAGACGACAGAGAGCGTCTCATCGTTACTGTTGTTCAGGTTGACGGAGCCGAGGTTGTAGCCACCGGTGATGCCGCCGTTCAGAGCGCTGTCCGTGTCACGCACGATAACCACGGAGCCACCGGCGGGGATGGTGACGCCATCAAGAGGAGCAAAAGCCGTGCTGAGATCATGGATCTCGCATCCATTGAGATTTAAAGAACTGCCGGTGGTGTTGTACAGCTCGACATACTCACCGTCGCTGTCATCAACAGCCGCCGGGTCATACATGATCTCGGTGAAGATAACTGATCCAGCGGGGATAAAGAGATCAACCGCAGAGGGGTTGGAGCCAATACCCGGTTTTGAGATACCCACGAGGCAATCATCAAGCTCCATGGTGATGTAGTGCATGTCGATGCGGCCGTCGGCCCAGAGCACCACCTGGACATCGATATACCGGCTGTAATTATATTCTTTTGCGCTGAAAGTCAGCGCTACCCAGTCGACGCCGCCGGTGTTGCCGAAGTCGAACCAGTAATCGTCGGTGCCGTTGGAGTCGAGGTCATCCCATCCGAAGGCGATCATATGCCTGAGGAACAACGTGTAGCTACCTTCAGTAGTAAGAGCGCTGGAAAGGAGGTCGAAGGAGAGGAAGCCGTTGGTGGAGAACCAGACGGAGTTGTAGGTGGTGCCGTAGAAGTCGAAGGCGAAGGGCAGCGGAAGCTCGTAGTAATCTTCATCGCTGGCGGCAATAGAGGTGGCGCCGGTGGTGGAACCTGGGGTGACCATATAGGCCGCGCCCGTGGTGGCGGTGTAGGTGTAGTCGCCGCTGCCGTCTGGAACAAAGGAGAGGCTCACACCCTCGAGGTCGGTGCCGCCAGAGGACCACAACTGATAGATTCCTGCTCTCGGCTGGCAGACAGGGGCGAGGTCACAGTCGCTGTCGTCGCAGTCCACGAGGCCATCGCCGTCGTTGTCTTCGCCGTCGTCGCAGGCGGTGTCGTTGTCTTCGGAGCCGCAGTACCCAACGCCGGTACAGTCAGCGTCGGCGCAGTCCACGAGGCCGTCGCCGTCGTTGTCATCGCCGTCTGAGCAATTTGCCACGTCGTTCTCGGCGCCGCAGTAGCCAATGGTGTCGCAGTCAGTATCGGCACAGTCAATGAAACCGTCGGCGTCGTTGTCGATGCCGTCGGTGCAGCTGGTCTCGGTGGTGCAGTTGGCCAGACCGAAGCAGGCGGGGTCTTCGCAGTCGGTGGCACCGTTGGCGTCGTTGTCGATGCCGTCGGTGCAGTTGGTCTCGGTGGTATCGGCGGCTCTGATGTTGAAAGAGTATGTGCCCGTTTCACCAAAGGAACTGTAAGCCTGGAAAATGATAAAATACGTGCCAGCTGTGGCAAAATAAATTGCGTGATCAGTGTAGCCGTCGTCCGTGTTCACAAAGCACTGGGCGGCAGTAGCGTCACAGACGTCGATGACCTGGATGACGGCGTCGAAGGTGCCGTTCTCTTCGATCACGAGGGTAGCATCGGTGGCAAGGGTTACCTCAAAGATGGCCTCTTTGGTCGTAGAGCTGTAAGAGTGGCAGGTGGGCTGGTCATAGAGATCGATGCTGTCAGTGAAGTCGTCTGCGAAGGAGGAACCATCGAGGGTAAAGGGGAGCGTGATGGCCCAAGCGTCGCCGCAGGAGTCGCCCATGATGGTGCCTTCACAAATGGCTGCGCCGGCGTTGAGACCGCAGGTACGGCCAGAGTCGGTGCAGTCTGTGGTGTCAACCCAGGTGAGGCAACCCGCCACGTCCTGGCAGGTCTGGATGGTGTCACCGTAGCACTGGGTGTCGCCGTCGCCGGTGCAGGGGGTGCAGTCGATCTCGCATACGGCGGGCTGGGCGTCGTCGTTGCACACGGGGGTCGCCCCGGTGCAGGCCTCGGTGAAGGTCCAGTTGAGGCAGTCACCCACAGCGGTGCAGGTCTCTATGTTTATGCCGGAGCAGCGAGTCTCGTTCTCCGTGGTGCAGTCGGAGGTGCAGACGTCGTCGGCGCAGGCGGGAGGGGTAAGAGAATCGTCGCAGATCTGACCGCCGGTGGTGCAGTCGGTGTCGACCCACGCGGTGCAGCCCGAGGCGGCCACCTGGCAGGTGCGCAGGGTGTCCCCGGAGCAGACGATGCTGCCGTCGGTGCAGGCGTCGGTGCAGCAGCCCGTGGTGTCAAGCTGGCAGTCAGCGCCGCAGACGATGGTGCCGCTGGTAAAACCCTCGGATTCGCAGGTGGCGCCACCCAGCTCGGTGCCATCGCAGGTCTCGGTGCCATCGATGATGTCGTTACCGCAGGTGAGATTATTGACATTGTTGGTGTTGTTGATGTTGTTGGTATTGTTCCCCGAGTCGTCGTCGCAGGCCGTCATAAGGCCAAAAACGCCGATGAAGAGTAATGCCGTAAGGGTTCTCGCGATCTTCATGATATAAGTTCCTTTCAAAAGATGAAATCAGTACAGTAATCCCTTTTTATGAGGTTAGAAGGTATTTTCAAGGAGCAAATTAGATTTTTCCCAAGATCTTGTAATAACAGAGACTTTGCTGGGCTAAAAAGTTCCCCTCTGGAACGCTGCGGAGGTTGCCAGGGGCTGGCACAACTCGGCCAACATGCATCTTTCCCGTGACAACACCAGCGGGGCTATAAGTCCTTCACCCGTGGATGTTCCTTTACAAACTTCGGGTCATACAGGCGCAGGAGTTTTCCCAGCGCCTTGGCGAGCTCGGGTTCGGTACCGTCGAGATACCGTCTGAGCCAAAATCCCGCGACATGGAACCCCGTGAGACTGGTCCCGTCTTCCCTCCGCGGATAGAACCCTGCCGTTTTTGAACCGTATCGGGTTCTCAGGTAGTCCATACCCCTGCCCCGGGGATTGCTCGTGAAATAATCACGATAGGCCGCAGCCTCTCTCGCCATGTCGGGCTTGAGCGTAAAATAAACCAGGGCAAAGAGCCTGGCAACTCGAAAGAGGGTGGCGTGATACACCTTCCCGTAGGTGGTCCCCATGAAAATATCATCGGGTTTGGGGATGAGATAAGTCGCGGCCCAGACAATCATGTTCCTTGTGTACATGTTGGCATCACCCAGGATTTTCCCCCGGGTGGCCTTGAGCCCCGACACCAGCTCCAGCGCCTTGAGGGACCACCAGTTACGCCCCTGTTTTCCCACGCTCTTCAGGAGACACTTTCCCATGTTTCCATAGTGATAAAACCCCGAAGTGCCCGCGGTGAAGACACCCAGTTTGTCAACCACTCTGTTGCCGGAGTCCTTCCCCAAAGACGCCCATAAATTATTGGAATCGCAGCTTTTGCGTTTGCAGAACATGTACTCATAGGTATTTTTTATCATGCACGCGTAAACCGATGAGAGTTTGCCCAAGAAGGGTTTTCCCTCAATAATGGGTTCAACCCGGGCTCCTGCCCTGGGGCCTGTCACCGTGGGAGGGAGCCGAGGTGGCGGTTCAACCGATGTTTCCCGCTGGCCCGTGGCACACCCGGTCCCCGTTGAGAAAACAACCATCAGCAACACAAACACATATTTTTGAATCAATTCCATAAAACCCTTTTAGCAGGTTCTTCCCCCGATGAAAACACCCTGCCTGGAAACGGAATCAGTGACCCCTCAGCGCGGTTACACCCTTCCCCATTTCCAGAAAAAAAGGAGACGGGATTCAGGGTGCAGGATTCTTTGAGGGGCCATCTGCGGGGGATTTGGGTTCGGGTCTCGTGCAGGTGAGCTTTGTTTTGCCCTGGACCAGCACCACCTCCCGAGCTTTATTCCGGTCATCGAACCAGACCTTCATGGCCGCGGCCACCACCCGGTAGTAGAGCACATCGGGCTTCGCGGCATAAATCCGCACAAAGGGCTGGGTCCCGTACCGGGCAAAGAGGCGGCCTCCCTCGGCCTTGATCACCATGGGCGCCCCCGTGAGATCACACCGGAAGGTTCCCTCGTATTGCCTGGCCGCTTCCCCCGTGAGGGGAAGGGTCGGGGGTGTTTTTCCCGGCTTTTTGCCCTCCATGACCCTGCGAATATTCCCGGCCATGAAATCCGCGGCCAGAGAGGAGGCGCTGGCCAGCACAATAATGATTATCTTTTTCTTTTTGTGGAAGGCCAGGTGGGAACGGAAACCCCCGGTGCCCCCGTTGTGCCAGACCCACCCCGAGTCGTCGAGCATCCAGCCGCTCCCCACGTGACCGCCCCGCCGGGTGGCCAGAGGTCGCCGGGCAGCGTCAAGGAGCCTTCGGTGAGGATGCCCCTCAAGGAGGTGCAGCCGGGCAAAACGCAGCAGATCATCCCCCGTTGAGTAGAGGGATCCCGCCCCCGCCAGGGCGTCAAACCGCCAGTGATCGGGGACAGTGGTGCCGTCTGTGTAGCCTTCCACCAGGCGGGTTTTCACGCCGGGGAGAATGGGATCGGTCAGAGAGGCGGTACTGCTAAGGCCCAGGGGCTGCAGTATCCGCCCCGAGAGGAGTAAATCGTATGGCTTCCCGGCCTTTTTGGCCAGCAGATAGCCCAGAAGACCAACCCCCAGGTTGCTGTATGCGTGGGGATGGGGACCCTTGGAGACAGTGATCTTTTCAAGGGCGATCCGGAGCTTTTCCCCGGTAAAATCCGCATAGGGATCTGCCGCCTTTGCGGGATTAAAGCTCTTGGGCATCCTGGGGAGACCGCTGGTGTGGGTGGTCAACTGGGAGAGAGTGACAGCCCGAACCGAAGGGTCGAATTTCCCCTGGGGCCACAGCTCGCCAACGGTAGTCCCAAGGGTTACCTCGCCCGCGGCGACCATTTGTTGGAGCAAAAGGCCCGTAAACACTTTGGTGATGGATCCGATGGCGTAAACGCTCCTCGCGTCGGGGAGTCGACGGTCGGTTTTCCCCATGGCACCGAAGGTGTAACGCTCCTCCCCCGCCGGAGAAATGATCCCCACAAACAGGCTCTGGGCCCACTCTCCCGCCAGCAACTGACCCGCCAGCATTTTCACTGTGGGGGCGTGCCGCGAGGAGGGAGTCAGGGGCGTTAACTGAACGGGACCTTTTTTTACGGGTGTGCAGGCGATGAAAAACAGCGCCGCTGCCAGAGGATAAAACCGAAGATTCATGGAAATCACTCCTAATCCTGTGTGCCTCAGGAGGGCCCCTTTTTACCGGGACCTCCTCTTCCGAGGGTGTCGGCGGGGAGCGCCTCACTGATGGCTTTTTTTACGCTTTCACGCTGGTTTTTTTGAATAAAACCAAGGGGCACCTTAAACTCACGGCCGTCACGGGTGATGAGGAGAATGTTGGGACCACCGGCGGCGTGATATTCAGCTACAATGGCGAGATCAAGGACGCGGGCAAAGAAAAAGGGCGGCAGCACCACGAAAAGCTTCCCCTCCCGGATGCTGATATATCCCCGCAGGAGATAATTCAGGAGAAAAGAGAGGGTATAGAGAAGGAAGGCGCTGATGATATAAAGGGCAGTGTATTGGGCAGTGCGAAGATACCAGGCCAGGGTGAGCGTGCCGAAGAGAAACCCGATGGCCATGAACCACAGCCACACCGGGGCTACTTTAAATGTTTTTTCCATGGACTACAGATCTTCCGAGCCCTGGTTGTCATGCTTGTGCCCCGTGGAAGACCTCATTGCCGGGGGTTTTTTTATTATAATTCTCATGGCCTCCTGAGGCTTGGGAGTCTTGGGAAAGCCAGCACGGTCCTTATGGGCATTATCCTTTTTCCCGCCCAATACCATGCCGGGCTTTATCTTCTTTTCCTTTTTTAACGTGTCACGCTGCTGATCGGGCTTGACTGTGGTGGTTTTTGTATCGACGGGCTGGTTGCCATGGAGATTCACAAGGGGATCCGCGGCAGGGACAGTCTCTCCCGTGGCCGGCACGGGGGCCTTCATTCCCTCGTCCTCGTTTTTTTCGTCCAGCTTTTTCTCTGCGGGCTTCAGGACCTTTTGGGCCTCCATGGAGGTGCTCTCCTCCGATGCCTTCACCC
>JAHJLU010000148.1 GCA_018821745.1 Myxococcota bacterium
CACCGAAAGCGCGGAGAACAGTGACGAGCTTCCTTTCGAGGCTGGCAAACCCGAGGGCGAGTTCGAACTCGCCGATACGGTGCTCGCAGATGATATCTCCCAGATTCCCGGGATGGAGAGTTCGGAGCCGTCTCTTCCTCCTGGAATGATCGCCTGTCCAACGTGTGGTACCCACGTGCCCGAACAGAACAAGTTCTGTGGTGGATGTGGCTCCAAGATTTCACCTCGTGTGCAAATACCGGAACCTGCTCCCGCGGCGGCTCCGGCTCCAGCTTCGGCACCTGTTGTACAGATGGTTCCCAAGGCAAAGCTCATTGTGCAAAAACCTGATGGAACGCAGGAGACAGTGCTGGAGCTCAGTGAAGGGGAGACAATCATCGGGCGGACATGCCAGCCTGTATTTGCCACCGACTACTACATGTCGCCCCAGCACGCCAAGGTGATCATCGAGCATGGAGCAATTTTCATTGAAGACCTCGATAGCCTCAACGGGACGTTTTTCAGGATTACCAGAGAAGAGCTGCTGAAAGACGGGGCTATCTTCAGGCTTGGGACAGAGGTACTTCGGTTTCGGACCCTCCCCGATGAAATGGTCGATGAGCAGGGTACCGAGATTCTTGGCAGCCCCAACCTCAAGGCGTGGGGCAGACTCGAACTCATCATGGGCAAAGAGGGCGCCGGGGCGGCCTATTCACTGACCGGTGAGATTATCAAGATCGGCCGGGAGGAGGGGGACATCACCTTCCCCGACGACGGCTATGTGTCCGGTGAGCATCTTGAGTTGAACTACATGGACGGGCAGATTTATCTTGTTGACCTCAATTCATCCAATGGCTCATATCTGAAGATTTCCGGCCTGCGCGAAGTAGAACCGAGTGTCCCTATCCTCATGGGATATCAACTCTATAGAATCGAGCTCATCTAAACCCTGGCTCTCGCCTCTTTGTATCACCTGGGTTTCTCTCTTCATGGCATGTGAGTAACGAATGATGGCTAAGGAAGACAGACAGCGCGCCATCTTGGAATGCGCGAAGCAATTGTTTGCAGCCCGTGGATACCATGGAACTTCCATCGCCGACATAATCAAGGAAGCCGCCGTCGCCAGGGCGACGTTCTACGTCTATTTCAACTCCAAGGCTGCCGTATTTCACGCGCTGATCGATTCGGCACTGGAGACTATTGTTTCTAAATTGAAACCGGTACTTACCGGTGCAAATGTAGACAGGGAGAACGTACTGAGGCAGCTGCGTGTCAATCTCTCCCATGCCCTTGGGCCCCTTTTCTCCGATCCCTGCCTGGCGAAAATTTTTGTCAGTGAGGTGGAGAGTGTTGATGACGATGCGACGAAAAAGTTGAAGGTCTTCTATGGAAATCTGGTGACCTGGCTTGAGGAGTCTCTGGAAGAGGGGATGAGCCTGGGGATAGTCAGGAAATGCAACTCGCGGATCACCGCAATCGCCATAGTCGGGATGCTCCGAGGAATTGTCCTCGCCATATCCGATGACAACCACCAACTTGATTTCCATGAAGTTGTAGAAGAAATTACCGCCAATGTGGCCCAGGGGATTATTATATGAAGGCTGCTGACACAGTAATTTACACCCTGTCCCATTGCGTGTATGGTGGCGCATCATGACTCCCTTTCTTTTTTTCTTCCTCAGCCTCACTCAGCCTGTCTCAGGGATTATCGAAATCCCGGGGCAGTCTCTGATCAAGGGCTACACTGATCTGGGGAGAGCCAGGAAAAGTGCCAAATACTCAGGGCTCCGCATGGCACTCTCCGCCGCTTGGGACAAGCTGCCCCAGGACCTGTTCGGGAAGGCGTCAAAGCGCAAGAGGACCGGCTTGCGCAGAAAAGTTCTTGCCAAACACGATGTTTTCTTTGCCGGGATGGGGCAGGTGACGGAAAAAATACTGCCGGGGAACACACTGCAGTGGTCAGCAGTATACAGAATTGATGTCTCCCGCATGATTGCCCAGGTGAAGTCACTCCTGATCAGGGTTCCCCGGCGCAAAGTGTTGCGTATTTACAGTAACTCGCTGAGTGATGCCCACAAAGCCGATCTCTCCTCCCTCCTGCACGGCACTCTTTGGAGGGCTGTCTTCAGCGCTGCGCCAAAAAAATCGGGGCGCTGCGTGAAAGCTGACTTTTGTCTGAAAATCGGGTTCACTCCCGCGCCTGACAAAAAGACGACCTTCTTTCTCTTCACAAAGAAGCGCAGGTACCCGGTTCTCAAGGTCCCTCAACGGGCAGGAACCCGAGTATTCGGGGC
>JAHJLU010000149.1 GCA_018821745.1 Myxococcota bacterium
ACCTTTTCCTCGTTGTAAAAGGGAAAAAACAGCGTCAAATGGGGGCACTGGGAAACCTCATGGACAAAGAAATCCGCGACATTCGTCTGGACAACGCTGGCAGATTGTGGGTACTCCATCGCGAAGGGCTCTCCGTCCTTTACCCCTATGGCATCCCCAAATAACCACTCCGGACAGCACCTCAAACAATTGAAATTCAGGGGCATTGCAGGAAAGCAGGCGGCGCTGTCCGTGGCGCAGTTTTATTTTTTGAACAGATCTTCCAGCCCCTTCATGGCCATGGCCTTTTTCGCCGCCGCTGTCCTGGGTCGGGGACGCCGGGGATCTCTCATGGAGAGCGAGATGCGCCTGGCAGCGGCATCGAGGGAGAGGACCCGGACCACCACCCGTTGTCCCAGCGTCACAATCTCCGATGGGTGTTTCACATATGTGTCAGCGAGCTCAGAAACGTGGATCAGCCCCTCTTCCTTGATGCCCAGTGACACAAAGGCGCCGTAATCAGTGATGTTGGTAACAATCCCCGCCAGGCTCATCCCTTCCTGGAGGTGAGAAAAGGCACTCACTGCATTGAGGGACCGGGAGTCATTGCCCTCTGCACCCATACGGTGGTTCCTCTCCTTCAGAAGCTTGCTGCAATAAAAACGCTCGTCGGCCATGATTGCCCGGAACAAATCTGCCTGAAGAAACTCCGGGTACTCGGCCAAGCCGAGGGAGAGTGGATCCACCCGACCCCACTCAGTCAGGGGAAACAAGGCTCTGTTCAGCAGCGCAGCAGCACCGGCGATCTCACTGGAGAATCCATGGGGAGGCCCCATCCATTTATCACGGGCCTCTGTCATGGCAGCTTCACGAATACGCGTGACAGCGCAATGCCCCCCGAGAAAACGGCTCAACGCTTCCAGAGTATCCATTGCCACAGCGCGCTGGGGCAGGATGGCGTGTGTGACGGGATATGCCTCAAGTGCTTCAGAAAGCTTCGATCGAAGGTCCTCGCGGGGGTCCAGACTCATGGTCTTTTGCAGCGCACCGGACTTATTTCCCCAGACTACTCCTATTCTTCCTTTATCATGTCCCACGTAAACACCCAGCACCGGGCCACTCTCCACAGGATTGCCGGTTAGAAGCGTCCGGTAATTGAAACGAGCACTCTCATATATTGCCTCCGCCGCATCCATGTCTTTACGCAGCACAAGAGCCCTTTGGAGCCCGGGAGCAATCACAGACTCATACAATGATGGGAGCTCGCCGGATCCCGGCAACTTTTGAAAATCAGATGAATAGAGCGCAAGATGTTGAGCCACATCCCGCTGAGGCAGTTCAAAGAATATCTCGATCCGCGACTCCTGTCGGGCCCTCCGAAGCGCGAACCAACGATGGGGTGATATCTCCGCCAGCTCTCCCTGATTACCGACAAGTTCGGCGACGTTCTGCGCCACTGGAGCCCCCGGGTTCAATCCCGCTGCACGAACAACGCAATGCTTCCAGGAAATTGCCAGGCACCCTGACAGAGCCTTCGCCACTGACTGCAAGGTATGCGGGTCGTATCCACCTGGCGAGGGCACAATCTCGTGCACAACACTGAAGAGGAAGAGCAGATCCCCCTCCCCGTCAAACCCCTCAGGGAGAGAATCCGCCCAGTTCACCTGATGAAAAATCTCTGCACGAGCCTGCTCAAGGTGACGGTGCTTGCGGAGAAGGTGAAAAACCCGCTGCAGGAGCGCTATCTGTGGTACTGAACACAGCGGACCGGGGAGCGGTGTCTCCTCCAGCCGCAGGTTCCGTTGCATATATGGTTCAACGGCGCGAAAGACACTGATAAGGCCATATTCCCCCTGCTTATCCAGGAAATGTGTAAAATCCATGGATCAAATCTCCTGACTGTATAGTGAAAACAGCCGGTGACAGGACGAAACGGGGCAGCCGAGAACTCGTATCCCGGATTCTCTGGTTTGTTCTCCTCAGAGCACTCCCCAATCCTGTGCATCCCTCACGTACCATACCCCCCTGCCCTTGGCACAGGATGTGCAATCAAGCAAGTGATTCATGACATCGGAGACCATATCCTTCTCAACCAGAATATCGATGCGGACCCTGGGCGTGAAGCCCGCAACAAGGTCATTCACGGTCTCAAGAGGGTTGATCCCTATTCCCTCAAAATACGCATCGACGGAGTAGAGAAAACAACCCAGAATTCCATCAAGCTCGCTGATCTTGTCGAGGACCATCTGCTTGACCGCGTCATGGAGCAAAAATGTTACTATTTTCATACCGTTTTCCCAATGCTGCTCTGTTTGTCAAAGCGACTCTCCACCATGACATACAGCGCAGGTAAAATGATCAGTGTGAGGACCATGGAACTGAACACACCACCAAAAACCACCACCGCCAGAGGCTTCTGGATCTCAGAACCGGGGCCCGTGGCCAGCCAGATGGGCACAAGGCCCAGCATGGTCAGAATAGTGGTCATGAGCACAGGTCGCAAGCGACGCTTTGATCCCATGACTACCGCCTCCTCCAGAGGATGCCCCTCCTGACGCAGCTGGTTGAAATAATTGATGAGAACAATGGAGTTTTCAATACTGATACCGAAGAGCGCGATAAATCCCAGAGATGCACTGATGGAGAGGTAGAACCCCGTGGCATAGAGCAGCACAATACCTCCAATAAATGCAAGAGGTATGGTCCCCATAATAAGAAGCGATTGGCTGAGCGATTTGAAAATCAGGAACAGGAGCAGAAAAATCAGCCCGATGGCCAGGGGCCCCGTAATAAGGATCCGGTCCGTTGCTCGCTTTTGATTCTCAAATTGCCCGCCAAAACTGACAAAATACCCGCTGGGAAGTACAACGTTATTTGCAATCTCCTGCTTCAATTCATTGACAAACCCCACAATATCACGGCCCACAACATTGCACTGGATAAGCATCTGCCGCTTGCCGTCCTCCCGGGTAATCTGAAGAGGGCCATCCACCTGTCGGAGTTGAACAATATCACGGAGCCGGAGACTCCCTCCGGTGGGTGTCTTTACCACCAGACGCCCGAGGGCTTCAACGGAACTTCGAAACTGCGCGGGCAGACGAAGCATCACGGGAATTTTCATGTTTCCTTTGTAAATCTCTGTTACACGGTGCCCGCCCACCGCCTTCTGGATTATGTCGTTCACTGTGGACGCTGCAATTCCATGGCATCCCATGGCCTTTTTATTCATTCGGATCTCAAGG
>JAHJLU010000150.1 GCA_018821745.1 Myxococcota bacterium
CAACCCCGGTGAGCACGAGCCCCGCTTTAAAAAACCGTGAAGATTCAATATCATGCCACAGTCCTTCCCTCCCCTCAATCAGGGTCAGTTTCAGTGTATGGCCTATGTCATCAAGGAGATTTTTAACCTGGAGCGTGCTCATGTGTTCACATATAACAATAAAGTGGTAAACAAATCAAGCGTTTTCGGCGAATTCCACAGGAGCCTGCGGGAATTATTCCCACGGATTTCCTGCGCATGGAGCACTCGTAATTCCCATGATTGCACCGGGAAATATGTTATTTTTTCGAAAAAACGGGTGCAAGTTTGACTTTTATCCTACATTGTGCCACACTGTAGGCATGGAACCAAAAACACTCTCCCACAATTTTCCCTTTGAACGTCGAAACGAAGAGCGATTTCCTCTGGTTATTTCTGTCAAAGAGGTTTCATCAGAGGGGACAGTGCTCTGCCTCTCCCAGGATATTTCCCTCTCGGGAATGGCCATCCGCCGTGCCTCGTCACGGACACCCGGAGCTACGGAGGAGGTTATCCTCGAATTTTCCATACCCGGTGAGGAAGAGGTCATCCGGGTCCCTTCGAGGTACCTGCGTGCAGAACCGCGCCGGAGGTTTCAGGAAGGGGTCGTGCTATTCTCCCAAATGCCCGCTATTCTGACCTCCTGGGTCAGCAAAATCTTCGCCGAAGGCCGGACCGCACCCATAATGACCTGACACCCGTTTTGATATTTCCCAATAATTTTATTTATATACCCAGCGACCAAATCCGCCGCCCGAGAAAAAACAACTTTCTGTTGTGGTTTCTGTTTAAACTTTGTAAAAACTGAGGGGAAAAACTTACGTAAATCTGGCCAAAGGCCGATTCAACACCGGAGGAGTATCATGTTCCGAAGAAGTCATATACTTGTATTGTTTTCTCTCGTCCTCTCCATGGGTCTCATGGCGGCTGGCTGCAAGAAAAAAGCAAAACATGCGGCCAAGGGTGAGGCTTGTGATTCCAAAACCAAATGCGACGGCGGCACCCAGTGCCACCTGGGCAAATGCGAAGACCTGAGCATGACCAGTAAAGCGTGTGTGTATCTCCGGTCCACATCCAAGGCCATTATGGACGCGAGCCCCAAATCTCTCATCAAAGGGGTAAACCACAAGCCCGATGTTGACTTCATCAGCGCCATTACCTCTGCGGGAGCCAACATCTACAAAACCTTCGGTCGCAAACTCTCCCAGAGTCAGTGCGAAAATATGATCAACTGCCAGCTCCCCAAACTGGGCATCGGCTACGGCTGGTTCTGGACGCGTGCGGCCTTCGAGGCCAACAAGACCATTCCCCAGGGAGGCATCGCCATCCCGAAAAACCCCATCTCCATCGTCAGCGTCATCCAGAAGCAGGGCTCCATGGGCGAGGACACCACCCTCTTCCCCGAGGAAAAAATCAAGATGATGCAGGAGCACCGCATTGGCTGTGTCTCCAAAGTCAAGTTCCGCGTCCGCGAAAAATTTGCCGGTTTTGTCACCTTCCATTACTGGAAGCACAAGTGCCAATTCAAGCCCGCCGATAAAAACAAACAGGACTCTTCGCCCTCATGGGACTGCAAGGGTGACGAAATCCTCAACAAACCCTACTACACGCAGACCATCTATCTTTATCCCTTCACCGATGCACAGCTCAAAGCCAAGGCCAAAGGGCTCAAGGGCAAGGGCAAGCAGAGCTTCCTGACGGGGAACCCCGGCACCTACGAGATCGACATCTGGGCATACAACCCCATCGACGAAAAACTCTTCCCCCAGCACAAACAGTTCGAAGGCAAAGAGCTTGAGGCCATGAAGGCATTCTCTGAGTTCAAATTCTGCCCCAAATACACGGACAACACCTTTAACAACGGCTGCGCCTGCCTCGGATTCTCGCCCTCGAAGATCACCGTAACAACCTCTCCCGATCCCTTCTACCTCCCCTTCGACGAAGAAGCCTGCACAAAAGCAGCGAAGTAGCACCTCTCCCCGCACCTCCCGTCCACAGCAACACCAGAGTAAATCAATCAGGGGCAAAACACATGCGTGATATAGCGTTGACACGCTGTTCTCTCCCCGTCATTCCTGCGAACCTGAGGTAGCGCATTGGTCCCTCACCGTCATTCCTGCGGAGGCATCATGATCTATCACATCTTTTTTTTTGACAGTTAACATGCTGTAAATTTTGGTTTATTTAGGATTGATTGCAGATTGGGGTTCCTCGCCCAGACCCACCCCTGGCGGCCATGGGGGGCTCTTCGTCCCCCATGGACCCCCTACTGCCTTTCAGTTCCTCGTGTCTCATCCTAACCCTTGTAAATAAGGATTCGGGGGAGTCATGGGTTCCTTCATTCGAAGGAACGACGGGAGGGAAGCGTAACAGCGGACCGGTGGATCAGCACTCTGCTCAACCCCCTGTTTTATGCTGCCCATGGTTGGATTATTCTTTGTCTTCCTGGCGGGAGACCAGCTTCCATGACATCACCTCGGTGATGGGGAAATATTCACCGCGATCCTCTTTGCTGGCGGTGAAGTGGAAATACATGGAGACCACGAAAAACTGAAAGCCCGTGAAGGCGATCCACTCCGGGAAGGCCCGCCCCAAAATAAGGACGTAGGCCATGAGCAGGGTTGCCGCCATATAGTAGCGGCGCCAGCGAATCTTGGGCTTCCCGAACTTGGGGACGCGGATTGGGGAGATCATGGTCCAGGCCACAAATGCCGCCCACACCACCAACACCGTAAAACCCCAGTGCTGATGGAACCCCTTGGAGGGGCTCAGAACACTGGCCAGACGGGGGTCGTACACCTTTACTCCATATCCCGAGACGGGAAAATACTTCATGAGCACCAGCATGGGGGAGAGGATGAAGCCCGCGGCGATGGGCATTGGGAAACCCTGAAACACCTGGGCAAAGCGCCCGGACTGGTCGATGATGTTGAATTTTGCCAGACGCAGGGCCGATGCATAGACCCAGAACGCCGAAACTGCCATGGGAATGTACTTGTAGTTCCCGTTGAAGTGGGGACTGAAGGTGGAGGTTACGATGAAGAGCATAACCGCGGGGGTGACACCAAAAGCCACCAGATCCGCCAGGGAATCGAGCTCCATCCCGAAGTTGCTGGTAGCCCCCAGTTTCCTCGCGACGATACCGTCGAGACGGTCGAGACACATGCACAGGAAGGCCAGCCAGATGGCGCTGGTGAGCGAACCATTGAAGGCGAGCATGATCGCCGTGACTGCCAGCATGAGGCTGGTGAGAGTCATGAGATTGGGAATCCAGTATTTAGCGTTTGACTGTGAGTGCATATTTTCCTCTCTGGGCGTCATTGTGCGGCATAACAGCGTTCCGTGTCAAGGGATCGCGCCAGAAGAAAGAGGTAGTCCGAGAGTCTGTTGAGGTAAACGACCATGGAGACATCACCGTCGAGGGTCCCCTCCCGCTCCAGAAGTCCCACCACCCGTCGCTCTGCCCGTCGGCATACGGCCCGCGCGACGTCGACCAAAGCAGAAATTTTTCCACCACCCCCCGGCAGGACCAGCCCCTTCAAGGGAACTATCTCCTTCTCCAGCTCACGGCACCAGGTCTCAAGGCGGGCCACATCTCCGGGGCCCACCAGCATGATATTCAGGGAAACCCCCCGAACCGCCGCCAGCTCGGCTCCTATCTTGAACAGATCCTTCTGTATGGAGAGCACATTCTCCCGGTGCCGGGGCGTGAGGTCCACAGCCAGCAGACCCAGCCAGGAGGAGCATTCATCCACACTCCCGATGGCCTCCGGCCTGGGGCTCGCCTTGGAGACCAGCGTCTCACCGATTAATGACGTCTTGCCGCTGTCGCCGGTTCTGGTTGTAATGCTCATGTTCTGGCCCTTTCTGCTCTCTGGAGGGTTTCAGCGTCCCTTGGCGGAGACGCTGGAATCCTGACGACTATGGACAATTTTCCCACCTTGTGCAAACGAAACTCTCCAGTTGAAAAGCGATTTCTCCAAACATTCAGCTTGCCCACACGAAAAAGATCCAGTAGATTCATCTGCTGCCCTGCTCTGAGGCAATTAGTCATACCCGGGAGCTTCCCCCGGGAACCGGCTGCTGGAATCATCTCCTTGATCATACCCTCGCCGGAAACCTTTTTCAGAAGCTCAGTCAAAAGGAGCCCCAATGTACAACCCCACAAAACTCCACTACAATCACGAAGTACTGAAAAATACGGTCAAGAGAGCGAAGGAAAAAAACATCCTTATTCCCACCTTCGCACAGCTCAAGGATCCCGCCCTTGTTCCGGAAAAAATAAAAAGTGAGCTGCCTAAAATTGGCCTGTGGGATGTGGATTCCCGGAACCTTTTCAGGATCTCCTGGAAAAACAACACCAAAACCGGCCTCTACGGCGACGTGAACTTCGTGGAGATTCCCTCCGCTATCACGGGAGTTAAAGCTCGGGTCATCGGGCTGGTGGGCAAATATTTCCCCACGGGCGCCCATAAGGTGGGAGCCGCCTTCGGTTGCCTCGTCCCCCGGCTCATCACCGGTGAGTTCGATCCCACTCAGCACCGCGCCGTGTGGCCCTCCACGGGCAACTACTGCCGTGGCGGCGCCTTCGACTGCGCCCTCCTCTCCTGCATCCCCGTGGCGATCCTCCCCGAAGAGATGAGCCAGGAACGGTTTGACTGGCTCAGGGAGATCGGCTCCGAAGTTATCGCCACCCCCGGCAGCGAATCCAACGTAAAAGAAATCTATGACAAATGCTGGGAGATCCGCAAAACAGATCCAAAGGCTGTTATTTTCAACCAGTTCGATGAATTCGGCAACGCCATCTTCCACTACGAAGTTACGGGCGACGCCATGGAAGAGCTCTTCTCCCAGGTGGCAAAACCCGGACAGCGCCTGGCCTCCTATGTGAGCGCAACGGGCAGCGCCGGCACCATCGCCGCCGGTGACTACCTGAGGAAGAAGCACCCCCACATGAAACTGGTCGCCACCGAGGCTCTCCAGTGCCCTACCCTCTATCGCAACGGCTTCGGCGCCCACCGCATCGAAGGCATCGGTGACAAACATATCCCCTGGGTACACAACGTGCGCAACACCGACTGCATAGCCGCCATCGACGACGAAGACACCATGCAGGTCCTGCGCCTGTTCAACGAAGAGGCGGGCAAGCAGGTCCTCCGTGACAAAGGGGTGAGCGAGGCGGTGATCGAGAACCTGCCGCTCCTGGGCATCTCCTCCATCTGCAATCTCCTGGCCGCCATCAAAACTGCAAAATATTATGAAATGAACGAAAACGATATAATCTTTACCGTTTTCACCGATTCCGCCGAGCTGTATCAGTCCCGCCTTGTGGAACTTAACGCGGATCGTGGTACATTTACCAGAGACAACGCCCTGCGCGTTGACGAAGGCTGCATCGCCCACCAGGCCATGGACAACTTCCGTGAGCTGGGTTACTGGGACCGCAAAGCGCTGCACAACCTCAAGTACTTCACCTGGGTGGAGCAGCAGGGCAAAACCGTTGAGGAACTGAACACCCTCTGGTCCCCCTCCTTCTGGGAGGAAATCTGGTCCGTTGTCCCCGAGTGGGACAAGGCCATCAACGACTTTAATGCCATGACCGGCCTGTAGGCCCGCGAGGAGTACCCCATGAAAACATTCCTGCTCTCCCTGATTGTTGTGCTGGCCGTGTCCTGCACCGAACCCAGCAACGATAACAACAATGTCAACAACACCAACAACCTCACCTGCGGTAACAGCTCTATTGAGATGGGGGAGGTCTGTGACAGCGAGAACCTTGCGGGGCAGGACTGCACGGATCATGGATTCACCTCGGGGGTGCTCCAGTGTGCCGCCGATTGCCAGAGTTTCAACACCTCATGGTGTGAAGGCCAGGTCAACAACGTCAACAACGTCAACAATATCAACAACTGGACCCCGCCCACAAACAGCCGCATCTACGTCAACACCGAGGACACCCTCTATTATATTGATCCGGGAGTGAGCGACGAGATGGTCGAGGTTGGAGATTTCTCCGGCGTCTGCGTAACCAACGACACAGGCTTCTATGACATCGCCGTTGACGCCGCTGACCGCATGCTGGGTATCGCCGCAAACGCACTCTACACCATCAACCCCGAGACCGCCGAGTGCACCGTGCTGTACCAGTTCCCCACGGGGTCCCCGCACTTCTTCGCCCTCTCCTATGTCAAGGGTGTTGACCCCGAGAATCTCACCGCCGACAAACTCATCGGCGCCTCCGCCGAAGACGGGGAGTGGGTCCTCATCGACCCCCAGGGCGAGACAATCAACGAAATCTTCGCGTCCCTGGGTTACTATGACTTCCCGGACATGGCCTATGTCTCATCGGGTGACATCATCTCCGTTCAGACCGGGGCCACTACATTCAAGACCTATGCCACCCTCAAGTGCGACACCGGTTACAATGAGGTGGGATGTGAGTCCGACTGGCTGGCCGAGATCAATCCCGAGTCCGGTGACGCCCGCCTCATCGGCCAGACTGGGTACCAGCAGATTTTCGGCCTTGGCTTCTGGGGTGATAAGGTATATGGTTTCACCAATAAGGGCGAATACATCGTGATCGATGTCGACACAGGAGCCGGCACCCTGGTCCACGAGTATGCCGGACAGTCATTCTGGGGCGCGGGGAACACAACCATTCCCTATGTGGTTGAGTAACAACCCGCCACCTTTGTTTGTTTGCATCGTCAGCCCTCCCCTTTCAATGAACCCCTATCTCCACTTCAGTTCCCCCAAAAATCTCCCGGACCCAAACTCCCTCGCGGGACGTGTTGTGGTGCTGGACATCGCCTTCTCGGCCCACGGCCTCAAGCCCAGCTACGAAGAGATGACCGGCCCCTTCATCGACGCCATGGGCTCCCGGCTGGCAGCCTGGGTGGATCATCACGATCACATCTTCCACGAATACTATGAGGGTGATCCCCGATTTTTCCTGGCCACCAAGGCCGAGCATCCCGCCTGCCCCGAGATGATCACCCCGGAGCTGGTGAATCAGGTGGGGCCCATCGACACCATCCTCTGCCACTCGGACCTTGACGGGCTCTTCTCAGCCGCCAAATGGATGACCGGCGGCCACGAACCCTACCCCGGCAGCGACGCCGACGCCGTGGCCGTTGACGCCCGCACCTCCATCCCCGGGGAACCCGCAAAGACCATGGACTATGCTCTGCGGGCAAACTTCCGCGACGAGCACCTCAAGCACGCCATCGTGAACCACCTCCTGTCCATGTATGAAGACACCCGCTCCCACTGGTGGGACGAGATCCGTTCCATGGCCGACTCTTTTATTCCGCTGGCACAGAAATCTCTGGAACTTTCGGAAAAGTTTGAAATTGATCAGGAGATTGCGTATATTTTCGTAGAGCAAAATACGTTGTTCGACAAAACCGAGCTGCTTTTGCTGGGGCAACGCAGGGCCAAGGTCTCCATGATCGAGTTTTCCGGGAACATCACCCTCGCGGCAGCCTATGATTCCGGTATTGATTTCGTTGAACTATTTGATCTCGGCGGCGGTATGCCCACCCGCATCACCGTCTCGGCCGGAAAGCGCAAAATGATGATAACCCGCCTGAAGAAATATTTTTCCCATCAGCGCGGCCAAGGAGTTGAGAAACACCATGACTGAACTAGACAACCCCCTCGTCCCCGATGCCTCCACCCCGGAAGACAAACTCCCCGAAGAGAAACTCATCTGGGAGGGCTGCCCCAAGTGGCAGGCCGACTTCGGCTTTATTGTAAAATCCTTCGCCATCATGATCCTGGGCCTGGTCCTCATGATCATTTTCCTGGCCAAGGGGTGGCTCACCTCCATCCCGGCAATGTACCGCGTGATCTTCTTTCTGGCCATCTCCTCCATCGGGCTGGGCATGTTCACCTGGATCCGCCTGAAGCGAAAAAACGAGCGCTACAAGATCACCAACCTGAACCTGGAATTTGAAGAGGGGATCCTCTCCAAAACCTGTAACAACATGGAAATGTGGCGCATCCGCGACATCAAATACACCCAGTCCTTTCTGGACCGTATTCTGGGTGTGAGCCGCGTCACCCTCTACACACAGGACACCACCACCCCGGAACTGAACCTCATCGGGCTGCCCAAGGACAAACGAACCTACGAAGACATCAAGAAGGCCTTCCTGGTCGCCAAACAGCGGCGCAATGTCATCGGCATGGTGGAGTAATCCCCACCGGCATGGGCGATGGAAGGCGGCACATGAAAATTCTACTGGCACTGATGGTTTTTGGCCTGCTCTCTTGTGACGACGAGGGCACCTCCTTCCACTGGGAGGGGACCCCGGGAACCCCGGTGTACTTCGATCTGGGGTCCCTCACCCCCGAAATTTCCGTGACCATGAACAGCACCCCGGCAACGGAGAGTTTTGTGCTCGACACGGGCAGCCCCATCAACCTGGCCGACGTGGGATCCTACTCCGAGGCACCGGGACTCTATTCCAAAGATGTGACCGCCCTGGGGCTGACGTTCCCCGGGCTCCCCGTTGTCTTCGAGGACTGGATCCACGACTCGGCACCCGTGAGCGGAATCCTTGGAGCCTCGGTCCTGATCCATTTCAACTGGGAGATCGACTACCCCAACCAACTCCTCACCCTCTACGACACCGACTTCCCACAGGACCTCTCCTCGGATACCCCCGTGAGCTTCATGCTCAAGGGCGGTGGCCGCTACCGAGCCAGCAACGGCGATATCCTCGACGTTGGCGCCACAAGACACCTGGTCTGGCTCGAGATTGAAGGCGAGCGGGTCCTGGCGCTCCTCGACACGGGAGCCTCATACATGGTCATGGCGCAGTCATTTTTCAACCTCCTCGGGGGCATGGAGGGACGCGCCGACCTGGGCACTCAGGAGATGTTCACGGTCAACGGTGTTGTCCAGGCCCAGCTCACCAACCTCTCCGAAATGAACTTCGAAGACGCGCCTATCCAGTCAGAGCTCACAAACATCGCCACCGCAATCATGCCCGATGCGTTCTTCAGCGAGCTGCAGGTAGAGACCGGCAAGGTGGTGGAGATCCTCCTGGGGGGCAGCTACCTCTCCCACTTCAGGCTGCGGTTTGCCACCGATGATCGCATCATCTGGGCCTCTCCCCCAACCCTGAAGAAGAGCTCCCTGACGCCTTCGGGCCGCCTGCGCATGCCGCCCGTCCTGGAAACTGTCCCATGAAGTATTCCCTTGTCCTGGCCTTCGCCATCCTCACCGTTGCTCCTTGTGCCCATGGCCAGATTGAGTCCGCTGATCTCAAGATGCGCAAAAACGTCATCGCCGGTGCCCGTCACATCTTTTCCGGCCAATATGGCGCAGGCGGAGAGCTCTTTACCGCCAGCATCAAGGAGACCCGAAACCCCAAGCTCTATACCCTCATCCTCATCACGGCCCGCCTCACGGGTGACCACAACAGCGCCCTGAAGCTTTGCATGAACAACCCCGCCCCACCCCAGCGGGAGCACACCTTCCACTATTGGTGCGGCCGAACCTACTTTGATCAGGGGTTCAAGAAAACCGGCTACAAGCTGGTGAAGAACGCCATCACTCTGGGCGGCAAACTCACGCACTACCTGGCCACCGCCGCCTACATGGCCCAAAAAACAGGCAACACCAAAGAGGGCGAACAGTTTCTTTCCGCCCTCATCAAGAGTGACCCCTGGCTCCTCTCCAGTTGGCTCTTCCCCGACTACCTCACGGGGATCATCCTCACCGTGGAGGAGCTCTTCGGCTCCTTTAAATACAAGGGCAACCTCTACGAGAACCTCGCGGTGTTCGCATGGAAGGGCAAACACCCGGACATGGCAGACTTCTACCTCAGCCGGGCCATCACCCACTACGGAAAGAAGATCCCCGAGTCGGTCCACGAACTGAAGCTGCAGATTGTCAAAGTCTTCGGTGTCCCTTCCCGGACCCTCTCGGTCCTCACCAAGTCCCTGCGGATCCACCCCGGCTCCGTACCCCTTTTATTCGAGAAGGCCATGTTTCTCCAGCGCCAAAGAAAGCGGGTCGACGCCCGGCTCCTTCTGGAGCGCCTGGTAAAAAAAGACCCCTACTCCATCCCCATCCTCACCAGCCTGGGGATCCTCAACCTGGAGACCGGTCGAAAACGCTCCGCCCACACCTACCTCTCCTACGCCAAGGCCCGCGGCGCCGCCCAGGCCAACTATTACTACGGCTGGGGACTCTACTGGCAGCGCTCCGGCAACTTTACCAAGGCGCGCAGCTTCTATGAGAAGGCCATGGACCTGGAGCCCACCTCCCTCAGGCACCTCTCCGCCTATCTGGCCCTGGTCCGCTCCCTGGGCGATAAAAAAGCCATTGTGGCGGGACAGGAACGACTCAAGAACCTCAACGCCTTCCTGAATACCCTGAAAAAGCTCAAGGAGACCTACCAGAAGCGTTTTTTCAAGCTGGTTGGCGTGAGAGACAGCCTCCTGAACGGGAAGGCAGCCCTGTGGCCCACAACCTGCGGGCTGCAGTGCCGTGCCTTCAAGGCGTGGATCGCCCTGCGCAAGGGGACAAAGGTCAACGTGGGGCCACTGCTCCAGAGCCTGGCCGCCGTGGACCTGCTCACCCCCGCGGTGCCCCTCAACGGGTTCAAGCTCAAGGTCTCCCTCTCCAAGGACAAACCCCTTTTGCTCTATCACTTTTTCTACTCCACCCGACCCTCCCTGTTTAAATAGTATGATCAAAACCTTATGAAGCGCATTATTCCTCTCCTGTGGCTCATGGGGGCCGCATTCATCGTCTGGTCAGGCACCCGCAGCACCTCCTTTGAGCAGGCCGACGGGTTCTTTCTGCCCATCAGTTACCCTTTTTTCTCCGTGGGCAAGCTCCTGGGCATCCTCACCGCCGAGTCCATCTTCCTGCGTCTCATGCTCGGTTCGGGGAGCCCCGCCTCCTTCAAATTGCGCCTGTTCATCACCACCATCATCTTCCTCTTCCTCTCGGTGTTCACCTTCCTGAGTGCCGTCAACTCGCAGCCCCACGTGGTCGCCCAGGGGGTCTGGGTGGTGGTGGTCACCATGGGTCTGGTCATCATCCTGCTCTTCTCTCCCCTCACGGCCCTCTTCTCCTCCCCCGCCCAAACCAGGGGCAGCCCGGCAAAAAGACCACCCCGAAAGAAGTAAAAATCGCGGGGCAGCCTGCGGTTTTAATCACCCCAAATGCACTGTTTCTTGACTCCGAGGGGGATGGCGTCAATACTCAATATCTGTGAGGTCCCATTTGGAACAGGTTGAAGCCGGGGAAGCACCGGTACAGAAAAAGAAGAGATTTGCCCGTACACGGCGGCTCATCCGCAAGCTCATCATCTGGGCCGTCATTATCGGGGTCATCTACGGACTCTTTGTCCTCTTTAAAGACGACATCATCGGGCTCCTGCAAAAAAATCGCTACACCTGGACCACCTATGTTCACATCTCCGCCCAGATCTCACAAAAAACGCTGCTGGGGCTTTTTTATGCCGGTTTCTTCGGCTCCCTCTTCTTCATCCTCATCCCCCTCGAGGCGGTCTTCTTCTATTACCTCGCCCTCCCCTACAACGGGATCCTGGTGCTGATCATCATGCTCATCTCCTCTGTGCTGGGGCTGGGCCTTGACTACATTATGGGGCGCCTCGTGGGCGAGAGCGTGCTCCTTCGCTTCAAGGGCACCCAGTTCGAGAAGTACAAGCGGGCCATGGAGAGCTACGGCGGCCTCATCGTCTTTGTCTCCAACATAATCCCCTTTCTGCCGGTGCAGATCATCAGCGTGGCCGTGGGCGCCACCCGGTTCGGCCTCAAGCGCTTCATGGTCTACACCTTCATCAGCCGCGGCGTATACCTGGTCATGCTCTGGTACACAGCTGACTTCTTCAAGACCTACCTGCTCCCCTACCTGTAAATTCCCTGTGTTCTCCAGCCGGGCGTCATCCCTTGGGTTTTTCGACAATTGCCGGTCTATAACCATATGTTTTCTCTATATATTCCTCAATGCAGACAGTTGTAAAAAAATGCCCCTGGGCGGCCCTGGGGGATATCTCTGCGGGCATTTTGGGGAGGGGGGCACTGTTAATACAAAGGGGGTGGGGATAAAATTGCCCCATGAGCCCCCTGGCGGCTTTTAGGGGCATTTTGGCTTAAAAAAATGCCGTCGGGAGGGCAAAAAATGATAAAAAGCGGAGGCGCACCCGGCGCAGCATTTTCCGCGGGTCTGAGATCCGCACAGGGAGTCACCATGAAATTTTCCCCATACCTGATTCTTCCATACCTCTTCATCACCCTGGGTTGTACTGGGCAACCGACCAAAACGCCTGCAACTGAGGGTACCAATGCGCCCTCCACCAAACCCTCATCCAAACCGGCGTCCACCGCCACCAGCAAACCCGCCCTCCCCGCCACCGCCCCGAAGCGAACCTGCCTGATCAGCAAATGGGAAGAGGAGAAACTGGGCACGGCAAAGATTAAACAGCAGGTGACCCGTGAGCTCCTGGGCACCCTCAGGCTGGATATGACCGCCGATGCCATTGTGGCGCTCATGGGCCAGCCCGAGACAAAATCCACCCCCCGGGAGGAGGCCGCCACGGGATACATTCTCAGTGAGTGGAAATGGACAAAAAAAGGGGTGAGCGCCTCGCTGGACTCCTCGGGGAAAACAACCAAAGTCACCTTCCTCAGCGTCAGTGCCCCCTTCACGGGCACCACCACCTGTGGTATCGGCATCGGCAGCACCGTTGAGGCGATGAAAAAAATCTATGACAAGTACTTCGACAGGGACTTCACCAAGGAGGGAAACTACGTGGTCGGGTCCATCTACGGCGGGCTGGCCTTCACCTCCAAGGATAACCGCATCAACCAAATCTCCATGGGCGCCTTCGCCGAATAACCCTCTTTGCCCTGAAATACTGAAACGGGGGGTTAGGGTTATTTCATGTCGTCGTAGGTGACATTGAGGTCGATGTGGACCGAGCGGTCATTGCGCAGGTAACGGTAACGAAGGTAGAGACCGGCTTTCATGTATTTGCCCATGCTGGCCATGACCTTCTTGGCGTGGAGCCCCTTCACAAGGTTCTGGCGCACCGTGTCCACATTGGCGGCGTTGAGGGTGACGCTCTTGGAGAAGACATACTCAAAAACCACGCCGTTACGGTTACCATCCCGGTAGACGCTGTAGTCGGAGAAGGTGCCCGACGAGAGGACGCTCTGGGTGGAGTCCTTTCCACCCTTGATCATGCCCGTGATGAAATTATTCATCTCGGCCACCGGGACGGAGCTTGCGGCGGGGGTCGAGGTGGCCCCGGGTGTGGGATTATCACCAAAGGTGCTGCTCCCAATTCCCGGATCGGCGTTGTTCGCAGGGGGCATGGGCATGGACTCCCGGTTCTCCGGTGGAGGCTCGTTTTGTGGGGCGGTGTTCCCCTGGTTCTGGGGGGTACATCCTGCAAAGGCCACGGTCATCACCAGGGCAAAAATCCGTAATGTCATGTTTGTCATGTAAATCCTCCACATTCGTCCGAGCAGGGCCGGCCGTTCAGGCAGGTGCCCGGGGAATCAGGGTTAGGGGGAAAACCTTGCACCAGGGTTAACCTGATTCTAGCATATTCCCACATGAATTCAGCACCTATTTGGTGAGAGTACACTTCCCTGCCTTGTCGCGAAAATGGAGGGGAGGTGTTCATGTGAAAGCGCGCCAGGCGAGCAGCATAATCCCGATGACATAAATCGATGTAAAAATGGTTTTGTTGTGGCGGGCAACCCAGACCGGCAGGAAGATGTCAAACCCCTCCTCGGGGTTGTCAACATATCGTTTGCCCACAACTGTCAGGGGACAATGCCACGAATAGGCGAAGAGTACCAACGCCTCTCCTATCACCAGGCCTGCGGCCACATAGGTGTACCATGCAATCCTGTCGGCTATGGCGGCCATGGGGATATAACAGATTATGAGGGCGAAAAAGAGCCAGATGATCGTGTGAGCAATTTTGAGACACAACAGTTTTTGCCTCGAGTCCATGGCTCACACCCTCACTTCATACCCGAGAGCTACTTCACTGGCAGGGAGTCCACCCCGAATGCCCCAGTTCTCCAGCGGGACCTCATGGAGCACGATTCGGGTGTCGGTGGCGGAAACGTTGAACTCCTCGGCCAACTGGCAGAGGGCTCCGTAGAGGCGTCTCCTGGTCTCCATGGTGCGGCCTGGGAAGAGACTGATTTCAAAGAGCAGGTAGCGCCCGGCGCAGGTGGGAGGGACAATCATGGTCGCTTCATGCACATCGAGCACAATGAGGCGGTCGTGGGGCAATATATGCAGCGTCTCCTGCAGTAAAGCATGGAGGGCCTCGGAGAAATGTGGCGGTGGCTGGAAATTGCATGTTACTCTGGTGAGGGGCATATGGGTCTTGTCCGGCCAGGTGGCCGCTCCTTTCGGGTGATGTGGCGAGTCCGGCGGTTGGAACTCTCCACACCGGAAGCTTAATGGAAGGGCCCCGTGGGATCAAGCCAAAGAGGGCTGCTGATGCTGTGGGGAATGGGTTGTCAATGGGCATCAAAATATGAGGTGAGTGTGTGGTCCGCTTTTTTCTGAGGCGAAGGTGACCACCATCGCCGGGGAGCTCACCTGGATACGGCATCGCGTGATCATCCCACTCCAAAAACCCGCGCTCTTTGCCCACCTCCTGAAAAAGCGCTTTCCCCGTGGCGCCACTACCTGTCCCATGGACGAGAAGCTCTCTGAAAACCCCGATTTGGTGAAGAAGCTCCTCGCTCCCCTTGCATCGAAAAATGGCGTGACCCTCTCCCGCAAAAGGATAGAGACCCTCATTGACGGATGGATCGCCTGCATCAAAGGCAAGGGGCCCAAAGCGGCGAAACTCCATGGGCAGGTTGTGGAGGCCATCAACCCCTGCGGTCCCTTCTGCACCAGTGACTGTCTCAACAGGCTCTCCCTTGAGTGCATCATCTCGGATCTTTCGAAGTCACCCACGGTACTCCTCTCCAATCTTGAGCGCTGGATCATAAAAGCCTTTCCGAAACTGGCGCCCATCATGGGGACCGTGTGCGCAACACTCACAGACGATATGATCACCGTCGAGGTGAAGGTGAAGTGACCTGAACCAAAGGGAGGTCATGACATTGTTGATTAATTTCAAGAGGGGGGACCTGGTCCCGGCCGTGGAGGGGAGTGTTATTCTCTCAGTAACTGAAGAATTCCACGGGGGGGTTGAGATCGAGGCCGGAGATGCGGGCGAAGAGCGAGGGACCCGTGGTGTCGTTCTTTTTCACCACCACCATGGGGTAATGGGTGGGGATGTTAATCTTCACCACACCCAGCCGGGGCCAGTTCCCCAGCCAGAACATTTTGTCGGTGTTGGTCCCCAGGGTGCAGAGCACCGTGAGCCCCCACTCGGCAAAGAGCTCCCGGGTAAACTTCTCTTTGAGGGAGTGGGGCTCCATAACCTTGAAGACCGTTCCCCTTCCCCGCTTCTTCACGTTGACGGAGAAGGCGTTGAGCCGCTGTTTGAGAATCTTGCGCAGCGCCTTCACCCTCTCATCGAGGAGGGAGAAGTTGGAGGGCAGCGACATGGTGTGCTGGGTGGCCACGGTGAAATTGGGGAAGCGCTCGGGGCCGTACTCGTGGGGGACAATCTCCTCCACAAAGTTCTTTATGGTCTCGGTGACCATATCGGGGCGGTGCACAACGGGGACCTTGAGCACGGAGATGAAGTAGTTGGGGTGTAGGCGGCTCTTGGTGATCATGGTGGAGACCACCTTCTGGGGGGAGCCACTCAGGAGATAGTTGACCTTTCCCACCCGGAGGATATGGCATCCCCACATGAGCTCACCGCGGAAATAGCGGTCGTTATCCCAGACATGGAGGATCCAGTCCACGGTGCACCCCTTGGACTTTGTCACCATGGCAAACTCCATGAGCTTGAGTGAATTGAGGGCCTGCTCACCCTTGAGATAGAGCACCCCAATCTTGCTGCGTTTGAGGGAGACACCAGCCACATCGAAGGGAGACATGAGGGCTCTGACTCTCCCCTTCAGAGGACCGAACAACTTGCTTCGGTCCCGGAAGGTAGCCTCCAGGGGGGGCTTCTTCAACTCTTTGGGCTGGCGTCGTCGGCTGGCCGCCATTTTTTTGGGATCCCCGTTGCACGAGGCAAGGAGCATCAGCACCGAAAGCAAGAGGAGCATGAAGCGTGTCATGGGGTATCAGCCCCACGCAGTGACGCGAAAAAATCAGAGAGCAGCCGGGCCGACTCATCCCGGGAGATGCCCTCCACCACGGTGACCCTGTGGTTGAGCCGGGGGTCCTCACACAGCGCAAACAGGGTGCGCACAGCCCCCGCCTTGGGATCCCGGGCGCCGAACACCACCGTGGAGATTCGGGAGTTCACGATTGCCCCCGCACACATGGGACAGGGCTCCAGGGTCACATACAGGTCAAGCCCCTGGAGATTCCAGGAGCCCAGCACCCGCCCCGCCTCACGCAGAGCAATGATCTCCGCGTGGGCCGAAGGGTCCTGCAATGTCTCGCGGAGATTATGCCCCCTGGCGATAATATGATTATCTTTCACAACAACGGCCCCCACGGGGACCTCCCCTTTTTCACGGGCCAAAAGGGCCTCACTGAGGGCTTCTTTCATGTAGACCCGCCGAAGTGCGCGGGTGGTCGTCATTTGGTCGCAGCGCTTTCGGCGGCGGCTTTAATGATCTCCAGGAAGGATTCGGGCTTCAGGGAGGCGCCACCCACCAGCGCGCCGTCGATATCGGGCTGGCTGAAGAGCTCCTGTGCATTTTTGGCGTTGACGCTGCCGCCATAGAGAATAACCGTGCTCTGTGCACTCTCGGCGAGCCAGTTCTCTTCGATTCTTTTGCGGATGAGGGCGTGGACTTCCTGCGCCTGGAGGGGAGTGGCGGTTTTGCCGGTCCCGATGGCCCAAACGGGCTCATAGGCGATGATGACCTTGTCACGCAAGGCAGGAGGAACATGGAACATGGCGGAGGTGAGCTGCCGATCGACCACTTCCCAGGTGTGCCCCGCCTCTCGCTCGTCGAGGGTCTCACCGAGACACAGGACAACAGTCAGGCCCGTCTGCAGTGCGGATTCGACCTTTTCGCCAACCAGCTCGTCGGACTCGCCGAAGAGATGCCGACGCTCGGAGTGGCCCACGAGGACCCCCGTGCAGCCCACGTCCTTGATCAGGGAGAAGGAGACCTCGCCGGTGAAGGCACCGTTGGGCTTGGGATAGCCGTTCTGGGCCAGCAGCGTACAGGTGGTCGACTTCCGGGTATGCTCTGCAACGGTGCAAAGCGCTGTAAACACAGGTGCAAACCCCACATGGCAGCGATCAGCGTAGGGAGCCGCGCCGTCGATAATCGCCCGGGCAAGCTCTTCGGAATCTTTGAGGGTGTTGTGCAGTTTCCAGTTTCCAAATACGGTTGGTTTTCTTTTCATTTCCGCTTTCTCGTTCTGGTATGTTCCGTAGGTTGCTATTTGAGGGCACTCTCCCACAGGTGCGAGGCTAAATCAAGCTGAACCTGATCGAACCGGCTCCATGCTGAAAAATCATCGACTTACAATAAGGCCATGATACCGGGAAGGTTTTTGCCCTCCATGATCTCCAGGGAGGCGCCGCCACCCGTGGAGACGTGGCTGATCTTGTCAGCTACTCCTGCGACACCAATGGCCGCCACGGAGTCACCGCCACCCACCACTGACAGCGCCTTGCTTTCAGCTACAGCGCGCGCCACGGAGAGGGTACCTTCAGCCAGCGCGGGGTTCTCAAACACACCCATGGGCCCGTTCCAGAAGATTGTAGAAGCCTTGGCGATGACCGCCGCGAATGCCTCGCGGGTTTTGGGACCCACGTCCAGGGCCATGAGGCCCTCGGGGACGCCGATCTCGATCCCCACGCGACGGGTCTCGGATGCCTCAAGGGAGTCGGCCAGTACCAGATCCACGGGGAGCAGGAACTCGATATTCCGTGCGTTGGCAGCGTCCATGAGCTCACGGCACAGGCCGAGCTTGTCCTCTTCGACCCTCGATGCGCCCATGTCGATGCCTTTTGCAGCCAGGAAGGTGTTGGCCATGGCACCGCCGATGAGGATGCTGTCCACCCGCTCCATGAGGTTCTTGATGACTGCCACCTTGTCGGTGACCTTGGCGCCACCGAGGATTGCGCAGAAGGGCTTCTCGGGAGCCAAAAGCAGGCGCTCGAAGAACTCCACCTCTTTCTTCATGAGAAACCCGGCGGCCCGGTATTCAAAATGGGACACCATGCCCGAAGTGGAGGCGTGGGCGCGGTGGGCGGTCCCAAAGGCGTCGTTCACATAGACATCGGCCAGGGAAGCCAGTTCACGGGAGAACTGCTCGTTGTTCTTCTTCTCACCTTCGTTGAAGCGGAGGTTCTCCAGCAGGAGAATCTCCCCCTCTTTCAACTCGGCCGCCAACTTAATCGCAGAGTCCCCTGTGGGGGAGTCGGCCAGCAGGACTTCATGGCCGAGCTTCTGGGCCAGCACACGTCCCACGGGTTCCATGGAGTATGCGGACTCAAACCCGATCCCCTTGGGACGCCCCAGGTGGGATCCCAGGATAACCCTGGCCCCCTTCTTGAGCGCGTATTCGATGGTGGGGAGCGCTTTGTCAATACGCGTGGTGTCGGTCACTTCACCCTGCTTGTTCAGCGGGACGTTGAAGTCAACACGGATAAAAACACGCTTGCCGGCTATGGGGATTTCATCAATGGTTAGAATGCTCATGGGAAACTCCAGTCCAATGGCGGTGCCCGGCAGCGCCGGGCACCTCACATCATGTTACAGTTGGGAGGCCACGTGCTCGGCCAGGTCGACGAGACGTGCGGAGTATCCGTACTCGTTGTCGTACCAGGAGATGACCTTCACAAGAGAACCGGCGGTGGAGGTGAAAGTAAGATCCACCGTGGAGGAGGCCATGTCACCCTGGAAGTCGATGGAGACTAGAGGCTCGTCGGTCACGAAGAGGCGACCGGCAAGGGGACCGTCTTTGGAGGCGGCGATGAGGGCTTCGTTGACTTCACCGGCGGTGACGTCACGGGAGACGTGGGCCACGAGGTCAACCAGGGAGACGTTGGGGGTGGGCACACGGACGGCGAGGCCGTCGATGAGGCCGTTGAGCTCGGGGATGACAAGGCCGATAGCCTTGGCAGCACCAGTGGAGGTGGGGATCATGGAGACGGCAGCGGCGCGGGCTCTTCTGAGGTCGGAGTGGGGAAGATCCAGGATGCGCTGATCATTGGTGTAGGAGTGGATGGTGGTCATGAGACCAGACTTCACGCCAAACTGGGAGTGGAGGACCTGCAGCACGGGTGCGAGGCAGTTGGTGGTGCAGGAGGCGTTGGACATGATGTGATGCTCAGAGGGATCATAGGACTCGTGGTTGATTCCCATAACAAAGGTGGCCACACCCTCTTTGGCGGGGGCACTGATGATGACCTTTTTGGCGCCTGCGGACAGGTGCTTGGAGCAACCCTCCAGATCGCGGAAGATGCCGGTGCACTCCAGGACGATGTCCACATCCAGCTCTGCCCAGGGCAGCTCTGCGGGGTTCTTGATTGCCAGCAACTTGGCGCGGTGATGACCCACGGACAGAATATCGCCTTCGAGTTTGACGCCGGCCTGCTTGCCATGAACCGAGTCATATTTCAGCAGGTGAGCCAGGGTCTTGGGGCTGGTGAGATCATTGATGGCCACGATCTCGAAGCCGTTGTCCTTCGCAGAGAGGATGCGGGTCACTGCCCGTCCGATACGTCCAAATCCGTTGATTGCTATTTTTGTCATAAAAATCTCCTTTAAAATCTAAAAGATCTGCCGCCGTGGCGGTTGTTGTTGTATTTCTGCCCAAACGCTAAGCACCGGGCAGGACTATATGAAACCCCTGAGCAGGGCAATCTCTTCCGCCCAGAGGTCAGGTGCCGGAGTTTCAAGGATGAGGGGTATCCCGTCGAACCTTGAATCTCCCATTATTCGTTGAAAGGGCTCGGTCCCGATACAGCCTTTACCCAGAGAGGCGTGTCTGTCAACCCTGGATCCACATTCTTTGACCGCATCGTTTAAATGCATCCCCCGAAGGAAGGAAAACCCAACCAGGCGATCAAACTCGGCCCAGGTGGCGTCGAAGGCGTCGCCACGGAGCTCATACCCCGAGGCAAAGAGGTGGCACGTATCAATACAGACTCCCACCCTCGATTTGTCTTCTGCGCGGTCAAGAAGCTGCGCCAGGTGCTCAAACCTATACCCCACATTGGTCCCCTGCCCTGCGGTGTTCTCAATGACCAGAACACAGCTCCTGGTGCGGGCCAGGGTCTCGTTCATGGCCCGGGCGATCTGATCCAGGCAGGCTTCTTCGGAGATGGCCTTCAGGTGGGAGCCGGGGTGAAAATTGAGCAACGTGAGCCCCAGCGCTTCCACTCTTTTTGCTTCCTCAATGAAGGCATCGATGGCTTTGGCCGACTTTGCGGGATCGGGGTTGCCCATATTGATGAGGTAGGAGTCGTGGACGAGTACATTTTGTGGCGCGATCTGTGCCTGGGCCAGGTGGGCATGGAAGGCCGCAATGCTCGCCGCCTCGAGGGGAGGGCTGACCCACTGACGCTGATTCTTGGTGAAGATGGCCATGGCGTCGGCACCAATGGCGCGGGCGTTCAGGGGACCCTGATCCACTCCTCCGCTGATGCTCACATGGGCGCCGATAAATTTCATGGGGAATCACTCCGGGATGTTTTCTAAACGAGGCTTTCGGTGTATAGGGTTATCAGGGCAGTTACCGTGCTGCCGGAAAGGAACCTTCCATGAAGAGGCTCATCGTACTCCTGGTCATCAGCATGCCGGGCGCCGTAATATTTGGCGCCTGCTGCCAGAAAAAGTGCTGCCCCGATAAGTCACAGAAAAGTGAGAAAAAGGCAAGCATATTGAAAACGTCGGAAAACCCTCCGGAATCAATTGAGAAAAAAGGCACCAATGGAGCGGCCCCGAAAAAAACTCCTCCCGCCCCTTATAATACACCCTCCGGAGCGGCCCCCTTCGTATACACACCGGAAAAGAACGGAGCCAACACCGCGGTCTACATCCCCAATAAAAAAGACCCCGTCCTCAAGGAGATGACCGAGGCGCGCAAAAAAGATCACCAGGATCGGGACAAGGCAACCGCCGCGATCACCGAGCGCCACAAAAAAGAGAAGAAGCTCCGCAAAGAGCAGCGACAGCGCCTGCAGGCGGACCTGGGCTCCATACCCTATCCCAAATCCCTGGCGGAGTTCACCACAGCCTTCCATAATCCCCCGGTTCCCCAGTTCTATACGGGGACCTGCTGGTCCTTCGCCGCCACCTCCTACTTCGAATCGGAGATCCACCGGCTCACCAAAAAAACCGTCAAGCTCTCGGAGATGTGGACCGTCTACCACAACTACCTGGAGAAGGCCCGGCGCTACATCAGGGAGCGGGGAAACTCCCTGGTGGATGAGGGTGACGAGCCCAACGCGCCGGTCCACCTGTGGAAGACCTACGGTGTTGTCCCAGCCGAAGCCTACACGGGCCTGACCAATGGCAAAAAACGCCATGACCATCGGGATCTGGTGAAGGAAATCAAAGCCTACCTGGCTTTTGTGAAGAACAACAGCCTGTGGGACGAGGAATGGAACCTGCGGCACGTGGCCCTCATTCTGGACAAGCACCTGGGAAAGCCGCCGGTCACCTTCACCTACGGGAAGAAGAATTACACGGCCCGGTCCTTTCACAAGGAGGTCACGGGGCTCAATATGGATGACTATGTCTCCGTGGTCTCCACCACATCCTCGCCCTTTTACACCCTCATGGCCCTGGACGTCCCCGATAACTGGCGAAAATCAAAAGATTACTACAACGTCCCCCTGGACCAGTGGTTCTCCTCCCTGCAAAAAGCCATGGCCGGCGGCAATACGGTCGTCATCGGCGGTGATGTCTCGGAGCCCGGGCGTATCGCCGAGCTGGATCTCTTCTTTGTTCCCACCTTTGACATCCCCTCGGCCCTCATCAACCAGAGCTCCCGGGAGTTCAGGATCGCCAACCACACCACCACCGATGATCACGGCATTCATCTGGTGGGCGTGGCGAAAAACAGCCCGACTCCCTGGTTTGTGTTCAAGGACTCGGGCCGCTCCTCGCGCTGGGGAAAGCACAAGGGCTATTACTTTGTCTCCGGGGACTACCTGAGACTCAAGATCCTCACCTGGCTGGGCCACCGCTCCCTGGTGAAGGAGCTTCTGACCAAGGCCCAAAATACCAAATAGCGACCCTCAATTTTTTGTTTATTCCGGGGCCCACCATTGACACCGGTGCGCAAAAAGCGGTAGAACATTATGACTTGTTGCGTCAATAACCTATTTCCATAAATGGAGGCTGAAATGATTGCATGGTTTTCCGAGAATTTTAAAGAGAGTGTGACAAAAGTAGTGCGTGATGTGGACGAGCTGGCAGGTACTGTAATTTCCACGTTCAAGGATCGTGTCATTGCAGCCATCCGCGACATCAGAAACATCGTGGACGAGATGGGCAACGCCACCACGGGCATCGCCCAGAACTCCATCAGGATGGTCAACGAGATTGGCGGCGACGTCATCGAGACCGGGACCAGACTCATCAACAACACCCTCACCGGGATCCACGGCACGGTCAACACCGCCTCTTCCACCACCCAGGGCACGGTCAAGGCCCTCGGCGCGACCGTCAAGGGCGTCATCCAGGGCCTCGAGGAGGTCCGCGCCGACATCAACGCCGCCATCGCCAACATTATTGTGGGCGTTATCAAGTCCACGGCCTCCATCGGGGGCGACGTCGCCCTCACGGTCAACGAGGCGGTAAAAAACATCGTCATCGGCCTCACGGGCACCTCCGTGGAGATGACCAAGGCAATCGAGACCGCCATAGGCACCGCCATCAAGACCGCCTCCGACTCGGGCGAAGATATCGGCAAAGTCTCCGTGGGCGCCGTCCAGGGTGCCCTGACCGCCGTGGAAGAGATCGGCGGCTCCGTGAGCCAGACCCTGGTCTCCACTATCAATATGGCCATCAGCACAGCAGAAAGCATCAGCGCCGAATCCGCAGCCAAGGTAAAAACGGCTCTCATGAACTCCATCGAAGGCGCCCGGGACATCATCGAAGGCGGCAAAAAGGAGTAATGGGAATATGAGCATCGACACTGTCCTCAACTATCTGAAGGCCAACGAGAAGGCGCACCTCGAGCAGCTGTGCGATTTTTTACGCATCCCCAGTATCAGCGCCCTCACGGAGCACAAAAAAGACATTGAAGCGGCCG
>JAHJLU010000151.1 GCA_018821745.1 Myxococcota bacterium
CGTTGCTTGAATAGGATAACTATGCCTCCGAGCAGGCGGGGGAAGGGGAAATTGAAGCTAAAAAGGGGAAAAGGGGAAAAAAGGGAAAAAGGAGTGACCCTGAACAGTCGCTCGATTTCATAACCCGGCACTCCCAGCACTCCACCCTGCAATTTTTCGAGGCATCTCCACCATGGAACGAATTTTCGCATTTGGCAGCAACAACGGCAAATATACCTCCCACGCCCTTTTTCCCTACCGCACCCTGTTATCCCACAGCCCGGACAAAGGTCCCTACAGCTGGGGATTCGGCTATTCAAAACCTCACGAGGAACTGATCCTGAAGCGTCGCCCCTTCCACCTCGACGGGTTCAACATGTTCGAGCCCATTGAGCACAACCCCATCAGTTGCGGCATTGGCAACATGCAAACCACCGAGTGTTCCCGGCCGCTCAACGACATCATGCCCTTTCGTTACCATGACTGGTTTTTCGCCATGCTCGGCAGCTCGCTGCGTGAGCACATCATCAAGGGCTGGTTGTCCGGCACACTGCCCGCCTTCCTTAAACGCAACATCCGGGGGCAAAGTGAGCAGGAGCATGTCTTTCACCTCTTTCTCTCCTATCTGCATGATTCGGGCATCCTCAACGCTTACTCCTTCCCCGAGGAATTGCTCGCCACTGCCCTGACACGTACCTACGATACATGGCAGCTCTTTCTCCAGGACGCCGGCATTGAGAACCCCCGCAGCGCCTTTGTCCTCACCGACGGGCGTGCCATTATCGCCATGGCCAGCCATGAAGACCTCATGGGCTACAAGTTTATCAATGGAATTCACGGGTGTGCCTACTGTCGCTCCACCCACCCCGTGGACTCCGGATTACGAGATCACAGTGACCTGAGAGCCGTGTTCCTTATGGCGGATCAGAATCTGGTACCACAGGAGTTTGGGCTCAGTCCACTGCCATCGGACAAGATCATCCAATTCGATGGCAAGGAACTAAAATTCCTCACCAAACAATAGGCCATGCCCCGAACATCCTCGCTGCTGACCACCGGTATTGCCCTCTTCTTTGTGTCCCTCCTGGGTGCTCGCTTCATCACTGCCTCCTGGTGGACTGTTGCCCTCTATCCCCTCGCCTTCTCCATCGGTCTTATCGCCTTGCTCATCGTGGGAAATTTTGTATTCTACTTTGTGGAATCCCCCCAAAGAAGACTGTCTCTGATGACCTTCGCGACCATTCTGGCCATCGTCCTGAGTCTGTGGCTACTGGCACCGGTTAAGGCTCCACCGCCCGATCCTTTCCTGCCCGACCGGCCACCGCCCTTTGACTGGAGATCTATTTTCTCGAAAATGCTGACCCTCCCGCTGGCCCTCCATACGGGACTGGCTGGCTTCAAGCACCTGGTTTCGGCCTTCACGTCAAATGAGAGGCACGGTAGTTACCTGTTTGTGGCGGCTATCGCCGCCGGGTGCGCTATGGTAGCCATTAACAGGCTGCATGGGGCCCTCCCGTTTCTCCTCGTGTTGGCTGGCAATCTTGTAATATCGGGAGTTTTTGTCTTCACCGCCATACGAGGGGAAGACAACTGAGGATCAACGAAGAAAATTACTGCTGAGAATACTCACTGAATTCACGGCTGAGAATCTCATTGGTGATCCCCGTTGTGATGTGTTCACGGAGTCCATCGGTCATGGCAACAATAAATTCCTCAAGATCACTGTCATCTTTGATGACGCCCAACAGTTGAGCCCCCTCGGGAGTATCCCCGATCAGTTTCTGCAGTTCTTTAACATCGAGGCCCCCCTCTAAATCGAGGATTAGGTGCTCCAGAAAGTATTCAGCTAATTTTTCCACGGTCACTCTCCTTCTACTGCCACCTGCCCCTGCGGTTTCTTATGATATTACCGGGGAGATGACGGTCGGTCGTTGGACTCACGTCGACTGCCGGGGGGCAATCGCGATTACAACAATAATTCATGCAAGATAATGTACTCACAGCACCCGACCGTGTTCCAAACGATCAAAGGTAGCTGAATAATGCTTTTAACATGGGTTGTTTATGGGTACAATCAATTTATGCGACTCGGTCATATCCTTATTGCCAGTTTCAGTATCTACCCTTCCCCAACAAAGAGCGGGCGGATGCTGGGGAAAATTATCCGCGCTCTGGGACCGCGCTTTGAAGCCGATCTTCTGACCATTCGTGAGAAAGATATGGGCTATGTACAAAAGATCCGGAAGCACCGCATGCTCAGAGTCCCCGTGTCCGGAAGTTATCTCGAGCGCGTAGAAGCCTTTCAGCGTGCCCTCTCCCGCCAGCTCGACGGCGATGAATACGACATCATCCATTTTCGTTCCCCCTGGGAGGGCGCTGTCCTGCATCAGAAGAAACAATATTTTGATGCGCGCTATGTCTACGAACCGGGTGTTGATCTTCCCCTTGATGCCCCCCCCGAGATCGTGGAACATTTTATCGAGTGTGAAAAAATCAGCCTTGATCTGGCCGATATGGTTATTTTGCCCAGTCATGTCTCTGAGACAACCCTGCGGGCCATGGGATACAAAAAACCCGTAGAGGTAGTGTGTCAGGGCGTGGATATCGACACCTTTGACTGGGAATACACCACGGGTCTTCCTCCCTTCGACCTCATCTGGGTCGATTCCTTTACCCTCGGGGTCGATACGGACTTTGTCCTCTCGGCCATTACCCATGTGGTGAAGGAAATACCCTCCTTCAGCATGGGAATCGTCGGAGAGATTGAGTACGATTTGGCTGAAAACCTGGTCAACCGCATTGACACGCTCAACTTGAAAGAGACCATAAAATTTTTCGGACATCAGACCGACGACTCTCTCCCACTGCTGATCTCACGTTCACGACTGGCCATGGTACCGCCCCCCCGCAAATACTTCGGCATTGTCCCCCGTGAAGACAACATCTCCCTTCTGGAATATATGGCCTGCAGGACTGCAACACTTGCGCCAGCGACTCCCTACATCGCCGAGATGACAAAGGACGGCAAACTGGCACGGCTCTATGACTGGAAAAATCCTCTCTCCCTCGCCCACGGAATCCTTGAACTCCTCCACGACAAGAAGAGCACAGAGGCAATGGAAGAGTTGGCATACAAGACCGCACGCAACGAACTGACGTCCACCATAGCCCGTCGTGAGCTGGTGCAGATATATGCCAAACTGGTACCAACCATCGAGCAACTCTCCGCCGACGAGGTCTTTACGCCCTCCTCCAGTCGTTCCGGTAGCATCACGTGGCAGGGAGCCCGTACCTCCTCCACGGGATCAGGAGCGGCAATTCCCACTGCACTAACCCCTGTTGAAGAAGCAAAAGAATCGGGGATCATCAACCTGGAAATGGAAGATATCGAGTTCGAGGCATCGGGAGCACTCCTGGGTATCACCTACGAAGGCGGGTTCGAGCCTAACACCTCCTCATCGGATCAGACGGATCCGCAACGCCCCAAACAGTAATTACTTGGACCAGATACCCAGCCCGGCATCAATGGCACTCTGCTGGTACTGAAGATAGAGTGTTTTACGGTTAAATATTGCGGAGGTGTAAACCTCGGCGAGGCCATTCACCAGGAGCTGGGCCCCCAGATCCTGGTTCAGTTCGGTCACCGCGTAGGCGAGAAGCCTGTCGTAAACATCATAGCAGGAAGCGGGGGGGGTCTCCCATGCACACTGGGGATCATCAAATTCAAGGCCAACCCAAGAGCTCTGGGGAAGATGGTCAATGGTAAAATCCATGGCCGCGACCCCAAATGGCTCGGCAGGAACTCCGCTGTGGGCAATCTCGGGAGTGTTCACGCCCTTCAGACGAATTTTCACCGTTTTGTCGAGCCACCGGACGTAGAAGGTGTCGCCATCGGAGACGGAAACCACGCGGGCCGGATAATCCATGAAGTCAGGCGGAAGGTTATTGTTGGTATTGTTCAGGTTGTTTGTATTATTTACATTGTTATTGTTCGCCGCGGTATCATCACATGCGGAGATAAGTGAAAAAACAAGCACAACAAGAGAGAGTTGAGTTTTCATGAGGATTCCTGATTTCCGGCCAGGCTGGTGGAGAGTAACACCTCTCCCGTGTGGCTCTATAGGAAACTTAGCACATCTTCACTTGGGATGCAGTAATCTTTGTGGTAATCCATCACTGGGCGCTTTTCTGATTTCTTACCCCGAACCGCGCATGACCCCGGTCACGGAGGCAACCATGAGTCTGAGCAATACTAAACTGGAAATGATCCGAAGACTTATCAGGCGTCAACTCATCGGGCCCCTGGGAAAAATCCTGGACACTCTGAAAGCCGCCGACCTCGGTGAGATAATGGTAAAACTCACTCCGGAAGAGCAGCGGATCATTCTAACCACCCTCCATCTCTCGGGGAAAGCCGGTGAGCTGCTGGCCGAACTCCCGGAAAAAAATCTCCGGGAAATCCTCCAGGGAATCAGCGACTCCCTGTTTCATAAAATTCTCACACAGATTCAGGCTGATGATGCGGCAATGCTCCTGGAACAGGTTGACAAGATCCGTGCCTTCGAGCTGCTGGAGAAGCTCCCGGTGGCTGTGGCAGAGAAAATTGAAGAGATCATGCGATACCCCCACGGCACCGCGGGCTCCATGATGAACACCGCCTATCTGGAATTTTATGAGGCCACCACCGCCAAGGATGCCCTGGAGAAACTCAGGGCCTACACGCGGGACACAAATGACCCCATCTACTCCATTTACGTGATGGATGAGACGCGAAAACTCATGGGGGCCATCCCGATCCGCACCCTGGCCCTCGCCCGCCCCACGGACCACCTGGAGGAGATCATGGACCGTGACCCCGTGGTGGTTCACTCATACGCGAGCACGGATGACGCCGCCCGCCTCATCACCAAATACGATCTGGTGTCTCTCCCGGTGGTTGACGAGAATTTCCGGTTTATGGGGATAATCATGGTCGATGACATGATTGAGAGCATCATGGAGTCCATGGCCGACGATGCCTTCCTCATGCAGGGGATCACCGAGCAGGACCGCCTTGAGACCCCCGTGCTGCGTTCAGTCAGGAGCCGGCTGCCCTGGATGGCCATCAACCTGCTGACGGCCTTCGTCGCCTCCAGCGTTGTGGGAATATTTGAACATTCCATTGCCCAGGTTGTGGCACTGGCCACCTTTATGCCCATTGTGGCGGGGCTCGGCGGAAACACGGGGACCCA
>JAHJLU010000152.1 GCA_018821745.1 Myxococcota bacterium
CAGGACCAGTCGAGGCCAGGATTTGTGCCCAGGGGATTTGAGGGTTACGTGGTCGGTTGGGCGGGATCGGTGGGGGAGTCGGGAGTGGGGCTGCGGTGGTTGATCCCGCGCAGGAGGAGGTCTTTGTTGAACTTGGAGCGGAGGTGCGCCTGGCCGTCGAAGGCCATGGAGGCGATGGTGTTCAGTTCTTCCACCTGATCGAGGATTCGGCCCTTGAGTTCGTAGACGGCCACGGTGTCAGCGGGGAGACTCTGACGGGCTGTCTCCTGCCGGGTATCGGCTTCGGCCAGGGCGGTGGCGGCCCGGGCGAGCAGCTCTGATGCCTTCTGTCCCTGGAAGAACCGCTCCATGCCACTGTCGAGGCGGGCGACCAGGGGGATGATTCGCTCTAAATACATCATGATGCCGGGGGTGGTTCGAAGCTCGGTGCCGACGCTGAAGTCCCGCGAGGCGAGGCTCTCGACGTCACCGTCTCTGCTGAGGAGCTTGATGGCCTTGCGCACCCTGCGGATGAGGGACTTGGCCTGGACTTTCGCCACGCTTTCCGTTTCCGTCAGATGCTTTGAGTTGGTTTTGGCCTCGGATTTTGCGGCTGCTGTGGCAAGGAGCGCCTCGATGTCACTTCCAAGCTGCTCCGTCTGTGCGCTGGTCCATCCGAAGGAGTCTAACTCGTCGGGGTGGGCGGAGGCGTTGCCGACGGCGATCCGTCCAAGCTGCGCGAGAGTGGTTATGCTGTGGTTCCTTCCTTTTGCGACCAGTCTATCATTTACCATTGGTTTTTCCTTTCAGGCCCCGGGCGGTAGTGGATTCCGCGGCTCCAGTGCCGGCGGCGGGTGATTGTTTGCCGGGGTCTGGCTCCCTTATCGGGATGGGCGAACACCTGTTGCCAAGAAAGGGTGTTTTTTTGTTCTCAGGCGTTGTGTGTCGGTGATTTGAAGGGGGGTACAGGGGCACGGGCGATTCCCCGTTATGCCTTTCCCTGTGGCGTACCGGGGCATGGTTGGCCCTTGTCAGTGTGCTCCAGGTCCTTTGTTTGGGCTCGAATGGAGGTGTGATGGGCGCTGCAGGTTCCATGTCGGCGCGTGGATGGCTGCATGTCGGCGCGTGGATGGTTGCATGTCGGTGCGTGGATGGTTGCATGTCGGTGTTTGGATGGTTGCATGTCGGTGTTTGGATGGTTCTATGTTGACGCTCGGACAGGTATGGGCGGTATTTGGATGGTTGTATGCTGGTGCCTGGATGGGTATGGGCGGTGCTTGGATGGTTGCATGTCGGTGCCTGGATGGTTGCATGTCGGTGCCAGGATGGTTGCATGACAGTGCTCGGATGTGTGCATGACAGTGCTCGGACGGCTGCGTTCTAAGGCAAATGGAGGGGCAGGAGTCCCGCAGTCCCAGGGGAGCCCTCTCTTGATGTGCCCACACGACAACCACAGCCACTCTCCTCCTTGGATTCAGTCGTCTCTTCCGGCACCAGCCCTAACCCGGTTTCAGGGTAGAGCGGGTTCTCAACTCCCACAACAGGTGACTTCGACTGAGTAAAGGAGGTAATGGTGCCATCGGCTTCAACGGTGAGTCCATAAATCCGAAGATCGGTGGCATCGGAGGTGTCCGGCGTGGAGGGAGATGCATTTGCCTATGAGCATGACGCCTGCTACACTGTGAGCATGAGAACAGCAATTCTTACCATCCTCCTGAGCCTTTTCTTTTTCTCTGCCTGCGATGATCAAGGGAAAGCCGAGTTCACGTTGAATGAGCATTATATTGTGATCGACTTACCCAATCGGGATAACTGTTGGGAACAAATGAAAATCGTGTATGAGGGAAAAACGTTAGAGTTCTTTTCTCATAGCATATATGACACTTATGGGAGACCGGTTTCGCCCCCTGATTACCTCCTGTGGGCTTCAAATCATACTGATGGATATTGCTCTGACGCTTGGTGCAACTATTATGGGCGCAGTTTCCTTTTGATGAACAACTGCCGTCTTCTTGTCGATGTGGACGCCATACAAGCAGCTCCGACGTCTGACTATGGGACGATGAAGGATTATGTTGAAAATCGCCCTGCGCTCCCCTTCCACCTGAAGCTCACCATTACCACCGGCGACGCAACCGCCACCATTGACGCAACCTACACTCCGTACACCTGGGACCAGTTCTCTGAGTGTCACAACGACGGCGACTACACCGAGGGAGAGTACCCCACGCTCTCCCGGTGTATCGAGTCACTCACTCCCCACGAGGTAGTGGAATTGAATTAATCACCTGCATCCTCCCTCCCCACCTGTGAAGTGATCCAGTGACTAAGACAGACCTCATAGACGTCAATTCTGAAAGAACAGATTGTGTCTTTATGGACCTTAACTATGAAAAACAGTAACATCCGCCGATATGCCTACATCAAGCATCACCTTGTCTCTAGTTCAGAGGAGACAATACCATCTGCGGTTCAGAAAAATAATCGAGTTCCCCAACCCCAATTTCCCCATCCAGATTGCTGCCCATACACCATGGCATCCCTGAATTATCTATCAAACACGTGGAGATTTTGTTGGAGAAGACCACATCAATATTCTCAATATCACCGGTGTAGAACAGAGATATTCTTGGCGTTCCATCTCCGCTGATATACCAATCGTAGACCGCTCCATCTGATCCCAGTCCAATACTGGCGCTCATTTGCTCAATACGCTCTCCCTCCAGATTAACATGGACTAAGGATGCCGATTCCGCCAAAGAGCCACAGACAAAAACAGCCCCATCGGCATCGAGGAAGTTCGTCTCGAATCCACCGACGGATACACCAATGAACACTGAACTGGTTTGAGGGGACACCTTCAGAGGAGAGGAGGAAAACTCTATCCCTTCGGCACAAAGCCTATTTCTGTCATTGCTTCCCCAGCACCACGCATTCCCATAACTATCAAGCGCGCAGGAGGTAACTCCCATCAGCGCCAAATGGACAATCTCGACATCTTTGCCAAAATCCACGAACACAGGCTGATATGAATCGTCTATGGACCCGTCTCCCAGCTGGCCGTATTCATTCTTCCCCCAGCAATACACATCCCCCAATGCTGTCAACCCGCAGCTATGATTATTTCCGGAGCTTATTTGCACAAACGTTTGTTCCTGCAGAAAAAGTGTCGGAACAGCCGATGATGCTTGATAACCTTCTCCATAATATTGGAATCCCCATTTCCACACTTCACCCTCATCGGAAAGAGCTGTTACGTTTCTAAATCCTGCCGATATCCCCATGAAGTGCACGGAACCTCCAGCACTGATAGGAACAGCTCTTTGCTGGTTGTCAAACTCTCCGTTGCCGATTTCCCCATCTATGCCTTGTCCCCAACAGTACACTCTGCCTCGGTCGGTCACTGCACACCCTGTTCTCCAGCCAATTCTGATATCTACGACGCTCTCGCACGTTGAGTAATCAATTTCACATTTTGCAGTGCAGGTCGGCTTTCCAGCCCATTTTCCATGTTCACTGCATGAAGTTTCGATAGTCGACCCATCACAGGTTTCACCCAGCTCAATGATGCCATTCCCACATTGTGCTGATTTGTTGTTGTTGTTGCTGTTGTCATCATCGCAGGCAAGACACGCCATTGAGATGAATATGCAGATAAGAGCACTCTTCACTTCTTAACCTCCTCAAAATCCAATGTATGGGTGAACGGCAGATCGACAAAGCATGCCCCAATATCCTCTTTACTGACGTTATTTGTGTCACTCATCGCTTCCACACACTTCCCGGTGCATGAGTATTCTGGAGTGAGTTCGCCACTGAAACTCATTGTCTCCTGTCCATCTTTGTTCTTGATCATTACCGTCAGTGGAACGGTTTCATTCGCAAAACAGAGGTCTGCTCTATATGTAGGAAAAATAATAAGTGAGCATTGATTCTGCAATGAAGCCACGTCCAGAGTTTCCATTATCGAACTACCTTCTAGAAGGAGGAAATTTTGCTCATCGGATATAGTGTCGTCGTACTCGAAGCTCACTGCATATTCCGAATTAATGTAACCAGGATTTTCTCCTGTATTACATAGACTTTGCTCTACCGTATAGTTGGACTGTATCTCAACTTGTAAATCTTCACAGGCCCCATTTATTCTGAGATCAATTTTTAAGTATGTATCTGGAATGTCATAATATTGAGTATATTCTTGCTCAACGGTAAATGGGCAAGAATTTAAAAAGAACACAAACACTAGCATGGTAAATGTGAGTATCGTTTTCATTTTTTCACAGAGATTTCTGCCGCCCCTATCCTCTCCCCATCGTAATCCTCAGGGTAGACCCAGTAGTCAATACTCTGGAGATCCAGGTAGCTGGTGGGGATCAGGTCGAGCCTGAAAGGTGTTTCAAGGTCGCTGAGGTTCTCTATAGGCGCTTCCATGAGACCTTGGGCTTCAGCGTACTGGAACACAAGCTTGAGATACCGCTTGATGATCATGAGGGGAGGGATTTTTCCCTTGCCCTGGTACCACTCGAAGAGATCCTTTTTCCCTTTGGCGCTGTTGCAGGTTTTGCATGCATAGATGAAGTTTGCAGGGTCATCTGACCCGCCCATTTTTTTTGCCACCAGGTGGTCCAAAGACAGGCTCTCTCTGGAACCGCAGTAGTAACATGCCTGGGGCACCTTCATACGGAGCTTTTCGTCGTCATAAAGGCTTCGAACGGACATGGTGCCTGTGTTCAACCCCTTGTACAGCTTGTTCATGATCATGAAATGGATGGGGCTATACTTTTCACACCCCTTCTGTTTGGCTGCATCACATTGCCCCAAACGAGCATATGCGTAATAAAGATGCTGCCCGACCGTTTCAATCTTTGGTGCCATCTGATCTCCTTATGAGGCAATGGTACACCCAGGCGAGGGCATGGGTCAAGAATTGATATGGGGGAGACGGACTTGAATTGGGTACTCCATCGGATTCCGTTATTTTAACGCTTGCCGGTCAGAGGTGGAACGGTTGGGCATGGGCGGATTAGGGAGTCGCGTCTGTCGTGGGGAAGGTGGGATCCGGGATGACGTGTCCCTCCTCGTCGATGAACCCAGCGTCGTACAGATTGAGAAGGTAATAATATTTCTCCGAGAAATTTGGATGTCGCCGATATATCAGTTCATTCTTATGCGTGATGGTCATTCCCTCAAGGTCGTACAGCCCTGTCAATGGGATGGGCAGAGGACGGCGCACCCCTGTCTCCAAATCGTGGAGAACCAGATAGGACGCATTGGTCGCAATCGCGCCACCCGGTAGAACGTACCCGGAACAGGCAACAGAATGATCGGCGTAGGCGATGAGCGGCCAGCGGAATGCATAACCCGTGGGCGTATCCCAGAATCGATCCACCTTCACATCGGTCACAACATCACTCTCCCAGTCGTACATCTTCAGATTGTACACACCTTTTCCGCAAAGGACACTGAAGGAATCGAATACGACGTGTTTTTTCGATATGACGGGATAGATGTAGATCGGGTATTTGGTCGCTCTCCTGATGGTCCGCACCTCCCAGGTCGCGGGATCCGCAACCTTGAGTGTGGTGGACTCCACCCCGTCCTTGTAATAGTAAACGGACCAGGCAATCAACTCATCCCCGGTGAAATATCCGTCGATGCTCCCCTCCAACTCCTCCAGCATGGTGCTGTCATTGGTCTCCAGGTGATAATAATTCAGGCTGTAGTTCCCTGAATCTGAAGAGCCCTCATTGCTCAGGTAGAGCATCCCCCCAGTACCGGTAATCATGGGGTACCCAACATCCGCTCCTGGAACAGCCAGAACCGTACTCCAGGTGTCGGAGGTCAATCGGTACCGGTGTAACTCGATATCATTCCCCGGGCTTGAGTAATTGAATTTTTCAGCAACGAGCCAGTTACCATTGATCCAGGAATTGTAGTAGGAACAATCAGCGCATGACGGGGAGATAGGTGAGGCATCCAGAGTATCCAGGTTCATCAGAACCGTTTGTCCTTTGGTTACCCCTGCTGGTTGATAATAACAGTCAAAAGAATAATAGTTCCCAAAGCCGGTTCTGTTTATTCTGATATTTGAGAACAGATCATCACATGCCAGGTCATCGATCCGGATGTTGTACTCTGGAGGCACCCCCTCGGTGGGCTCCCATGGAACACACTCCGATTGCGCATCACAATCAACTGAGATGACATCGGCATCTGCGTCACTTATGTCTGAGTCATCCCCAGCATCGATGATGTCAACATCGGGACCTGCGTCGTGGTTGTTATTGCTGGAGCTGTCATCACAGGCCGTGCCCCACACGGCACCGAAAATGAACAACAATAAAAAAGGCCAAAGAGGCAGTCTCATGTATATTTCCTCTTCCTCAGTATAGCCGCAAAACCCATGAGAAGCAAAAGCACGGCTACTGGGGAGCCCTCTCTTGAGGTGCCCGCATGACAGCCACAGCCACTCTCCTCCTTGGATTC
>JAHJLU010000016.1 GCA_018821745.1 Myxococcota bacterium
ATCGTAGACGAAGCCGGAGGAGTCGGACACGGTGACAACTTTTGCACCCAGTTCAATGAGTTTCTGGGTAGCATAGATGGCGACGTTCCCGGAACCGGACATTTTTACTACTTTTCCGGCGAAGGTTTCTTTGAGGTCTGTGAGCATGTTCTGGGTAAAGTACACGAGGCCATAGCCCGTGGCTTCGGTGCGGACGAGACTGCCGCCCCAATCGAGGCCTTTGCCAGTGAGGACGCCTTCAAATTTATTTGTGAGTTTTTTGTACTGTCCGAACATGTACCCGATTTCACGACCGCCTACGCCGATGTCACCGGCAGGAACGTCGCAATCAGCGCTGATGTGACGGAAGAGCTCGCTCATGAAGGATTGGCAGAAGCGCATAACTTCATAATCGCTTTTTCCTTTGGGATCGAAGTCTGATCCACCTTTGCCACCGCCCATGGGGAGAGTGGTGAGGGCGTTTTTGAAGATCTGTTCGAAACCGAGGAATTTAATGATGCCAAGGTAAACAGAAGGATGGAACCGAAGGCCGCCCTTATAGGGACCAATGGCGCTGTTGAACTGTACGCGGAAGCCACGATTCACCTGAACGTTGTTGTTATCATCGGTCCAGGGGACGCGGAACATCATAACGCGCTCGGGCTCAACGATGCGCTCGAGGATTTTTGCTTTCACAAACTCGGGGTGACGATCCATGACGGGACCAAGGGATTCCAGAACTTCCTTGACTGCCTGATGGAATTCATACTCTGCGGGGTTCTTCTGAATTACTTTGTCAATGATTGGTTGAACGTTCATGATATCCTTTCCTTCGCTAAAAGGTTTCTGTGATGGGAACCAAAGCCACTTTAGGTGACCCGGTAGTAATCAAGCTGTTTCAAGTGGAACAATAGTAAATTTTCAACTTGTTACAAGAATAAGTTTCAAAAAAGAGATTCGAGTAAATGATTGAAGATAAAAGACAAATAAGAGATAAGAGAAAAATTGCACAAGTGGTGTCTTAAAAACAGGACCTTTTGCTGGTGTGAAATGGGCAAAATTTGGGGAAGGATCTCTTCTCATCCCTTTGTCCTCCCTGTGATTGCCTGAGGGCTTGATTTCTACAAATCTGATTCAGACTTTGAGGCGTTCCATGAACTTGTCAGCGTCAACAATATTCCGGCGATGAAAACCACTGGCAATGACCCTGCCCCCTGAGGTCGAGGTAATGGCAAACTCCAGGCGGGCACCGTCGCATTTGGAGATCAGCAGCTCCACACAAAATTCATCACCCACTGCGGTGGGATAGAGGTGGGTGACGTCCATTTTGGTGCCAACAGTAGTAAATCCTTTGTCAACAAGATTGTTCACGGATTTAAACGCCAGGTTCTCAATTGCCAGAATAAGTGCGGGAGTTCCAAGAACGGGAACACCCCCGCTGCCCATGGCGTCGGCTGCCCACTCTTTTTTCGCGGTAAAGGTCTTCTTGAAGGTCAGACCTGTAGTTATATCAGAGTTTGCCATTTAGTCTCCTAGTGAAAAAATGTGCTGCGGTTGTGGCGGCGGAATAGTTTGGCTACAGGGCGCCACTGAGAATATTTACTGAGTTGGTAGTGCTCCACACCTCTTCTGTCAACTGCTTTCCATTTGCCATCCTTATCTCTTAGCAATTTAAGGTAAAAAAGGCGGGGCAAGTGGAAGAAATCCCTGTAGGGGGCCTGTCCGGGCAGAAAACGTATGGCCTGGTAGCGCAATTTGTTATCATCAGTTCCGATGGGGGAAACCGATGTGTAATTGATGAGTTTCCCTTTTTCATCGAGCAATGAGCGGACTGTTCGAAGGGGAATGACCTGGCCTGCCTGAAACCACGCCAGTTGGTGGGGTGAGGGAGTTATGCCCTTGTACCAGGTTTTACAGGAAGGCCCGGAGCAAACGCTCTTCTCCGCTGTGAGCCAGATCTCGTCCCTGAAACCCTGGCTGACGGTAGCGGCGGCTCTGCTTCCCAACCGGGAGAGTGCCTGGGGCCAACCCAGTGCCAGGGGATAGACAACCAGACCCATTTGGGGAAAGGGGGGCTTGAGACTTGGAATTATTGTCTTTCTTTGAGAACGGCTCATTGAAAGTGAGACGGTGGAACCGTCGAACCGGGTGAGCATAAAAGACCGAACCCTGCCGTTTTTGTTCAGCAGGTTCACGCCAAATCGAAAGGCACCAACCTTTGAGAAAAATGGCCCTACAATGGTCCGGAATCGCTGACCATCCTTCTCCTCTCGAAGGACAGTCAGGTAATTATGGAGGCGATTTCCCGGGTTCTTGCTTCCGCGAATCGCTGCGGTGAAGTCTCGTGCTGTGTTTTTGCTCGCGTGGGTACCCAGCGTGACCCATACGGGTGATGGGGCAGACATCAGAGTGCAGATGAGAAGAGAGGCTTGAATCAGCATGATAATGGAGGGAGGGGGTCACGTCGCCAAAGTTCGCCAGGGTGGCTCGTGCCAGTTTGCCAACCGGGTTGACCATTTCATTCCGGGCTTACTTTTTGTTCGGTTTGTCCTCTTTTGAGGGAGCTGTGGATGCCTTCTTTGTGTCTGATTTTGTGTCAGATCCTTTGTCATCCGCGGGCTTGGTGCTGTCGTCCGTGGGTTTGACTTCCGCTGTGGGAGGGGGCGCGACCTTCTTGGGTTTCGGGGGGACAAGCCATGGATATGTTTTGATTTTGGCTCTGAGTGAGGCCAGGATATCCGTGATCTGCGATCCGTATTTGTTGTATTCACTAGCTTCTTCAGGGCGGGTCGATTCGTTTTTCAACTCCAGCTCCTTGTCACGGCATAAAAAAGAAATGCGAATGGCATAGGACATGAAGGAGAGAACATGTTCGCGGTGAATCATGACCTCGGGATACTCTTTTGCAATCCGGTTTCCCAGGCTGATAGTCAGTTTGGCGGCCCTTCCCAGTTTGCCGTCGCGACGGAGCTCTTTGATTTTGTCGAAATCCTGACGGAATTCGGTGGAAACTGATTTGGCGGTGAAGACTTTTTTCTTGGGTCTGCAGCCGAGGCTCATCAGAGAAATGGCAAGGGCCGTGAAGAGTACGAGTTGTTTCATGGGACACTCCTTATTTAAAAGATAAAGGCATGTTGATTTTTAAGCTTTGTCGATGTGAATGACAAGGGAGAAATCCTGGATGTCGTATTTCTGTGTCGCAACGGTCTGCGACCGTGGGCCCTCGGAGAAGGTGACGGCGAGAGTTTCTGTTGCAATGTATTCGTTAAAGGCCGTAAACGCCGACCGGATTTCCTCGTGGTCCGTCTCGTAGCTCAGGACAATTCTGTCCTGAACCTCCAGCCCGGAATCTTTCCTCAGGCGCTGGATCCGGTTGATGGCCTCCCGCGCCAGACCTTCGAGCCGCAAATCGTTGGTGATGGTGAGATCAAGAGCGATGGAGATGTGTTCGCCGGCGGAGACAACCAGGCCTTCGTGGGGAATTCGCTGGATGAGAAAACACTCTTCATCCAGTTCCTCACCTTCGATTGTCAGAGTCTTGCCATCAAGAAGTTGAACGAGATCCTCATGCCTGAGGTTTTTGATCGCCGGGACGAGCTTCTTCATCTTCTGGCCAAACCGGGGGCCAAGAACCTTGAGATTTGGTTTCGCATCAAGCGAGACAAAATCAAACTCATTGCGTGCAAATGAGATGTCCTTTATGTTCAGTTCTTCGCTGATGACTCCGACGAGTGGTTCAAAACGTTTCAGCACATCGCTGTCCCGATGGATAAGCGTAAGACGGGGAAGGGGCTGCCGGACACCATGCTTGTGCTTCTCTCGCAGGGCTCTGCCCATTACAATGGCTTCCTGCATGAGCGCAAAAGTGTGCTCAAGCATCTCGTCCATTTTGTCGCCTGCTGGCACGGGGAAATCTTGTAAGTGCACGGAATCTTCAGCGTTCTCCGCTCCCGTGAGGTTGCCAAACATCTCTTCCGCCATGAAGGGGGTGAAAGGCGCCAGCAGCAAAGAGAACTGTACCAGGACATGATAGAAGGTCGCGTATGCCTGCATTTTGTCAGGGGTGAGCCCCTCCTGCCAATACCGCCTTCGGTTAAGCCTGATGTACCAGTTGGTCAAATCCTCCACAAACGCCAGGAGCGCCGGGACGACTTTATAGAGGCGGTAATTGTCCATCTCTTCACGGACGGTACGGTTGAGCGTCTCTACCCGTGAGAGAATCCACTGATCGAGGATATTGTCCGAGGGAAGGTGTTCCTTGCCTTTTTGGGGATCATATCCATCGATAACCGCATAGGTGACAAAAAACTTGTAGGCGTTCCAGAGGGGGAGGATGACCAGGCGAACGATATCTCGCACGCCTCGCTCCGAGAACCGCAGATCCTCAGCTTTGACGAGCCCGGAATTGATGAGATAGAGGCGCAAGGCATCAGCACCATAGTCGTCGAGGATCTTGTCCGGCATGGGATAGTTCCGCAGCCGTTTGGACATCTTTTTCCCGTCTTCGGCAAGGATGAGCCCGTTTACCACTACATTTTTAAAAGCAGGCTTGTCAAACAGTGCTGTGGAGAGGACCATGAGGGTGTAGAACCACCCGCGGGTCTGGTCGAGCCCTTCCGCGATAAAGTCTGCGGGCAGGCCCTTTTCAACCTTCTCTTTATTCTCAAATGGATAGTGGTGCTGGGCATAGGGCATGGCTCCACTCTCGAACCAGCAATCCAGCACTTCGGGTATCCGCTTCACCGTGCCGTGGCACCGGGGGCATTCCCACTGCAGGTGGTCAATTTTGTGCATGTGGAGATCTTCCACCTTTTCGCCGGAGCGGGCCTCAAGATCGGCGATGGATCCCATTACCTCAATGTGCTTACAGCCATCTCCAGAGCAACGGAAGATGGGGATGGGGGTCCCCCAATAAC
>JAHJLU010000153.1 GCA_018821745.1 Myxococcota bacterium
CTCTCGTGCTTATGGATCCAGGCCTGCGCCTGGATGACGGGTCGCTGATAACCGGGCTCTAATTACGGCCGACTTGTTGTTTCACTATTTTCTTGCGATTGCCCTGATTGAATGGTGGGATCCCGCATCAAATTCCTTTATATTGGGGGAAAAGGAGGTGTGTCCCATGAAGAACCTGCAATTTCTCGCATTGGCAATATTGCTCCTGGGGTGTGATTCCGGCTCCGACAAGGATCCCTACTTTCACGGTGATCCGGATCCCGTGGATCCCGACTGCACCAGCGTGCGCCTCACTGCCTACAATGCCTCCTCCGGGGGGTGGTGTGAATACGACCGCACCAGCACGGTGCTCCCGGATTTTGTGCGCAGCGGGATGACCCTGGCCATAGCCGAGCCATGGAACGGCGGCTCCTACGAGGGCGAGCCCGGGGAGGCATGCGGAGAGTGCTGGGAGATCGACACCATCTACGAGACACAGACAGTGATGGTCCATGATCTCTGTCCCATTGAGGGAAACCCCCTGTGCAGCGGATGGTATTTTCACTTCGACCTCGCCTCGGAAGCAGCGGCGGCCCTGGGAGGCGGAGGGCTCGACGCGGCCGTGGCCCGCAGAGTTCCCTGCCCGGTCACCGGCAATATCCACGTGCAGGTGAATGACTGGAACCAGTGGGGTTACGTCCGTGTCGCCTTCATCAATCATACTATCCCTGTGCGGACCGCCGAGGTCCAGTTCACGTCCCTGGGGACCTGGCACCCCATGGAGCGAAGCGGCGGTGCGTGGCATCTGCTGGATCATCCATCCCCCGCCGCCCAAGATGCGATCCTCTTCCGCATCACCTCTGCCCGGGGTGAGACTGTCATATCTGAAAACCCCGTCCCCCTCATGGATCCGGGGAAATTCTTCGACACCGGGGTCCAGTTCGTTGACACGGGAGAAGCGGCCACGGGGGAGTGCCTCTTTTATCCTCCCGCCGATGTGTACCATGACTCCTGGGGAGGAATAGATCAGGTAAAGTGGCAACCCAATCCCTGGGGCGACGCGACCGTATCGGAGACTTCCAGCGACTGCTATGACGGCTCGGCCTCCTGCCTGGCCGTGAGAAACATGGAGCAGTGGGGCGGGATGCACATCTATTACCGTCAGGAGTTTCCTCCTTCCACCTTCACCGCCCTCTCCTTCTGGATCCGCGCCGTCTCGGGCTCCGGGACACTCACAGTAGCGCTCTCCCGTGACGGCGAGCGGTGCACGGAGCACGATATTGCCGTGGACAATGAGTGGACTCAGGTCTCCCTCGACCCTGCGGTTGATTGCGCGGGCTTCCCCTTCATCAACGGCATAACCTTCTCCAACACCTCCCCTGAGTTCCCCTTCAACCTCGACGAGATCCACTTCGATCTCCCCTGACGCCCCTTCGTGTTTTGCTGCAGTTTATCATCTGGATAAATATACCCAACTCACCTGTTTTATTGCGCATACGGTTACAACCATATTCAAAACCGGGTATGTTTAGAGTAGTACCAGGAGCCCCAAAGCATCACAACACAGGGTCATGTATCCAAAATGCCCTTGGCAAAAAGCATAAAATACGGTTAGTTATGCCCAGGAATTTAATACGAGTCGGAGACAAAAGAATCGACAATCCGGCATGGGAAATGGTCTTTTATGAAACGCAGATATTGGCACCTCCTGATTTTTGTTTTTACTTACGTCTCATGTGCATCCGATCCACCTGAGACCAGGCCACGGATACCTAAAAAAATCACAAAGGCACCGGAGCAGGCGAAACCTGCGGAGCCGGAAGTGCGGATAGTGCGCTCAAGGCCTCCGCTGCCGGACGGATTACTCAATCCCAAATCCCCCCCGGCCAAAGCCGAAGAGACCCCGCAAGGTCCCCCCCAGTACCGTGGAAATATTGTTTTTTTTGATAATAAAGGAAGGCCCTACTACTTAAAAGATGGCGCCGTGAGGTTAATTCCCCAAACGTGGCCAGGGTATAACGCCGCCACTGCACGACACAAGCGGAGCAAGGCAGCCTATGGGAATTGGCATTCCAGAAATACCACACCTCGTCACCGTCGCCGAAACCTCCGCAGAGGTCACCCCAAACGACGCCGTCACAAAAGAAAACCGGTGACCCCCTGACAGGGGGCCAACGCCCATTCCCCTGAGTTTTTATTCGCAAATGGTGTTCACACAGGTGGATCTGTTCACAGACAAGGAGGTCATCTTGCGTTATCCTTGTAGTGAGGGGAGGGGAATTTCTGACTGGCTGTGAGCTCATCCAGTCAATGGTATTGAGGGTGTGCGGGGGTTATGGGGAGGGAGCGAGGGAGTCTACCAGGTGTAGAACCACAAGTTGCCGTAGGTGGTCAATTGTGGCGCGCCGCTGAAGAGCGTCACGGGGCCCTGGAAGGTGAGACAGGTTCCCACAGGGAAGACATTAAAGGCACCGGTGCGGAATACCACTGTGGAGGCTGCGCCGTAGTCCAGGTCGTAGCAAAGGTAGCCGGTGCCGCATGTCGCCGAGCCTGCGGACACGAGGGTGCCGCTGACGCGGACGACCTTGTTTACATGGGCTGCCGTAAGGGGCGTAGCATCGGAGATCTCCGTGACGGGGACATCGAAGCCGGTCCCGTCCAGGGTCCAGGTGGTGCCATCTACTTCAGTGATCTCGTAGGTGCTGTCATAGTTTGTGATCTCGGTGACCGTGAATGAAATGCGGGAGCCGGTCTTGGGCACGAAGGGGGGGATCTGACTGGCGTCATCGGTGAGGAACACTTTGAACTCCGTGTTGGCATCGGCGATATACATTCTGTAGAGCCCATTGGCATAATAGGCGGCGATGATTGTCGCTTCGGTGATGGGCGTGTTGACCGCGAGGGAGGAGCCAGCTGCGGGCATCACCGCCACGAGGGCATCGAGATCCGCGTCGTAGGCGCTGTCCCAGGGGGTGGTGGCCACTGTGCCGCCGTTGAGCGAAGTGCCGTCGTCCGTGCTGCCGTCGATCTGGCCGAGCCAGGTGCCGTCATCCACACACTCTGATGCGGTAGCGGCGTGGATGGTGATGGTCTGGGTCTGGGTAACAATTTCGGTTCCGTCGGTGCAGGTAATAGCCAACACGCAGCTTGAAGTGGTGGCGGCATCAGCGATCATGAAGCTGTAGTTGCCGGTACCATCGTCATTGCTTACCAGAGTTCCGTCGCAGGTGTCGGTGGTGTCCACAGCGAAGTCGAGGTCGTCCCCGTCGGCGTCGGTGCATGTGAAGTCATAACTGGTCACAATCAACTCTGTGGCATCTGTGGGTGCCGTGGAGGTGAACACTGGAGCGGTGTTGGACGTGGTGTCCTCCACGCAGGTGAGCCCGTCGGCGTGGTAGCCGGTGTCGCAGTCACACGACGCCTGGCCCGCCGTGTCGACGCAGGTGCCGTTTCCGCAGTCAACGGCGTCACAAGCGCCTTGGTTGTTGTCGTCATCGTCATCGCAGCCCACGAGAACCAGACTTGAGAGAATGCAAAGGATTCCTGTGAATAGTAAAAGCTTCGTACGCATTTGTTCCTCCGTGAAGTAGTGCCTAAAAAGGCGATTATAGAAATTCAACTCATTGAATGCAGTATTATTGATCATGACAGACCTAATTGAAAGAAAAAAAACAGCGGTGTTCATAATCTGAGCCAACTGCTCCCAATACACCAGACACATCCCTGGTCATTTTGTCCCGCCCAGGATCTCCATAAATGCATTCACAATGGGGACTTACTCTCCATCAACCTCACGCTTTTCTCCACCAGATCCCAGGAGCTTTACCCCTACCCCGATGAGTTCCCGTTGTTCGAAATCTCATAGCGCCCATGCATTTTTGCGTGTTGAGCAGCACTGGTCATCTTTAGAAATACAAAAGCAGGATGGAATTATTCAGACGGGAATGATTATGCGGGGGGTTCGGGGGTGGGCTCGGGGGCAACAGCGGCTGTCTCCAAAGGCTCAGCGACTTTTTTGCCCAGAACAAAGGGGATCGCGATCATGGCAACCGACGCGATAATCGTGAGATAGAGACCCCAGCCGATGGTGACCTTGGCGACCTTGCCCATGCCAATCTGGGAAGCGATGGCGCTGAGATTGGTGGCATTGTATCCGGCCATACCCAGGTTGAGGAAGGCAAAGATCGCGACAAATATCTTTCTGACCAGCCCGGTGGGATTACGGAGTTTTCCGAAGACGCTGATGACAATAATAACGCCAAAGAGGATCGCCGTGAGCATCCC
>JAHJLU010000154.1 GCA_018821745.1 Myxococcota bacterium
GCCACCCAGAACGAAATCAATGGCGAACAGGCCAATATTCTCGTTAAAACCGGTTGCAAGATTGTTGCTGAAGGCGCAAATATGCCCTCCACTCCCGACGCCATCGACGTTTACCTTAAAAACAATATCTACTACGGTCCTGCAAAAGCAGCGAACGCAGGTGGTGTTGCGACCTCCGGTCTCGAAATGTCCCAGAACAGTATTCGCATGTCCTGGAGCTTTGAGGAAACCGATGCCAAACTCAAAGGCATCATGAAAGCCGCTTACGATTCCTCCAAAAACGCGGCCATCGAGTACGGCGATCCCATGAACCTCCAGAAGGGTGCCAACATCGCCGGATTCATGAAAGTTGCCCGCTCCATGCTCGCTCAGGGTATCTGGTAGGAAATCGGGTCCACCTCTCGTTGATCTGACTCTCTAATTCTCCCCCTCTCAATCCAGTTATACCAGCGGGCTTTCCCCCGGCATGGTCCGTTTATTCTCTGGTTGCGTGACAACCTCTCAGAGACCATCTCGGGGCCGCATCCAGAGCCAACGGGCAATATTGAGCCGAATACTCTCCAAGATTCGCTTGCAATCCCCCCAAAACCTGAAGTCGCAACTGTTCCCCCAGGTGACCGAAGATGTGGATACTCAGCGTTGAATATCAGAAGTCGCCGAAGAGGGAGGCAATGGAAACAGAGAGCGCATTGGATATTTTATACAGGGAGGAGATGGAGGGGGAGCTTTCACCCCGCTCAATCTGGGAAAGCAGACTGATCGATAACTGTGTTCTGCGAGCCAACTGTTTGAGCGTCAGATTTCTGGCCTTGCGTTCATTTCTGATGTTTTCACCAATGACCTTGTGAAGCTCGGACTCTTTTTCAAACAGGAGGCCCTTTTTCTGGGCAATACGATAGAGGGTGGTGCGAAGCTCGTCGATGGAGAAGGGCTTCTTGATGTAGGCGCTTACTCCATACTCGATGGAATCCGCCGCGCTCTCCACGGATGGGTATCCAGTCAGAATGATAATGGCCAAATCTTCGTCAAAGGTCCGTACCTGTTCCAGGATATCCATACCACTCACCTTGGGCATCATGAGATCCAGAATTACCAGATGGTACGAGTTGTTTTTGAGATGCTCGATGGCCTCGGTGGCGTCACTGAGTGTCTCCACCACATGGCCTTCCTGCATTAGAAACTCAGAAAGAAAATCGCAAATATCTCTTTCATCATCGATAACCAGAATATTCATGATTCACCGTGCCCTTTGTCGAAATGGCCAATAATCCCTAGATCTGTTCTATCCCACAACCCGGTTGATTTCAACCCCAATGGAAAAAATAGTGGACCGACAACAAATACCCCAGCAGTTTCAATTGCATTCATTGCGCAGGCGCCCCTTTTTTACACTCATTGTAATTTCTGATTTGGCATAAAAGTCACCACTTTTGTACAGTGATGCTGGATAGTCGGGGCGAGAGGATTTGAACCTCCGACCTTTCGGTCCCGAACCGAACGCGCTACCAGGCTGCGCTACGCCCCGAAGGAGCACTGATGTATCGTGAAAACACGCCGTTGTCAATGCTGTCCTTTCAAGATGGGAAGGAAATGATCCGCTCTACCCGTTAAAGGTCCTTACGTGTTCAATGGTCCCACGGACCATTCCGTCAATTTTGGCCTTGTCGCCCCGCATCAAGTCTTCAACTTTCTGGGAGAAAAAGTCATAGGGGAACCCCTTCTCGAGGCCAAGCTCCACCACGTACTCAAGAAAGGCGTCCATGGGACAGCTCAGATGAGCGGGGATACCACCGGTGAAGAGATGAGCCACACAGAGTGCCTCCCATGCCGGTACGGATTCATGACAGTAGGTGCATTCCACAAGGATATCTGGAGTCCCCATGAATTTGGAAGCCATATCCTTGAAATAGGACACCACTTCTTTGGATATGGGCATGTCGCTTTGTTGGGATTCCGTGGATTCAGGCATATGTACCGCAGTTTTTAATTGACGAACCGTGTCTCAGAAACGATAAACAA
>JAHJLU010000155.1 GCA_018821745.1 Myxococcota bacterium
CCCAGGAGATAATAAAGATCAGCTTCCAGGGAAGGGGAGGCTGCAATCTGGCTCAGAATGCGAATGAATCGCATGGCATCCAGCATCTTGCGGGCCATGAGTGCTTTGCGGGCCAACGCCATGAAGGCTGGAAACATGAGCTCTTTCTGGCGCTTGTTTGGGTTATTTGCCAGCACCTTTCGATACATCCCCACCGCTTCATCGATAGCACCCTCGCGATAGCGCTGATAGGCTTGTGTAAAGAGAATATCCCAGCGGGCATCCCGGAGATTATCCCAGGCTTTGAACAGCTGCTTCGCCAGCTTTTTACTGGAAGTTGTTCTGTCGTAATCCCCATGGGTCACTTCTTCAAGGGTCTTCTTCACTGCGTGATAAGCCTGCTGTCGGGCTCCGAGATACAATACCGCTGTCTTCTCAATCCCCCCGGGGAGCTTGATGGTCCCCACCCGGGATTTAGTGCCGGGGCCCTCGAAGTAGCGAATCATATATTTCCGGGCCTCTTTTCTCAGCACAGGATCCTCGCTGTTGCAAAGCTGGAGCATGGGCTCGATTGCAGAGGCTTCGTGGTGCTTGGAGTAGAGCTCCATGAGGCGGAATTTCAGGTCGATGGGGGCGCTCTGCAAGGCAATGCGGGGGTTGCCTGCCACGGAAGAGTTGAGAATATAGATTGCGTAACGTGACATGTAGAAGGGGAGGGGATGGCGCTCCCTGTTGTAGTTTCGTTCTGCCCAGGGGACAAAATAGAGGTTGATCTCGGGCCCTGATTTCTGAAGAATCTTGGTTATCTCGCTGCGAAAGATCAGGGTGTAAGGGTTGAAGGCGGCCTCGTGAAGGACTTTGGCCAGAAAGGGGGGCTTCATACGAGACAAGGCGCTGAGCATGCACCCGCGGATGACCAGATCGCCGATGGTTTTTCCCTTGGGATCCTCGAATGAGGGGGCGCCAAGGAGGATATTGATAACCGACGGAATTTCCTTGGTTCCTCGTCGCACTTCACTGATAGTAATCTGGGCCCGTGGGGGATGAAAATAACCGCTTGGAGAGGGCAGCTTGATCCCCTTGGTCTCGAGAAAGTTGCGGGCAGTCTCAAGGTTGGTGGTCAGGATGGAGGTGAAGAGGCGTGCCCGGATCGCTTTCTCGTCTTCTTTTAGCAGGAGCTTGTGGCACCAATCGGCCCTCTTGAAGCTGTCGAGCTTCATGATGGCCCCCGGATCCGGGAGGGCACTCACCTCGATGGGGGCAACGGTGGCCCCCTGCGCGGTGATGGTGATGATCATTATTAATGTTGTGAAAACCATGGAACCCTTTCAATGAGCCACAGGCTCGCCATGGGTAATACCCCAAGGAGGGGGCTATTTGAAGAGCTTTTCTTCATTTTTCTGCCCACGAGGGAAAAAGGTGCGTGAAAAAAACGGGATACCACTTGATCTTTGTCCTCTCTTCATCTATAAACTGCTTCAGCTTCCACTGGAAGGAAGCTTGGAGGTACTATTCATGGCAGTTAAAATGAAGCTTGCCCGCGGTGGCGCTAAAAGTAAACCTTTTTACCGGGTGGTCGTAGCTGATGAAAAATTCCGCCGCGATGGCAGAATAACGGAAAAAGTCGGATACTACAATCCTATCGCCGACCCTGCAGTTATCGAACTGAAAATGGATCGCGTGGAATACTGGATCTCCCAGGGTGTTTTACCCACCGACACCGTCAAGCGGCTCATTAAAAGTTACAAAGCCACTGTCGCCGGCAAGTAATCACTACCGACAAGTGCGCCTTGGCCCATGTCTCAACGGAAGCCTGATATTCAGGTCCTGTATGGGCTGGTTGGCGTCCCAGGGGTGCTATCGTGACTCGGTCTGAAATCGCCAAGGGCGAGCTCTGCATCGGTAAAGTGTTGAAAACGCATGGTCTCAGGGGTGCTCTCACCATTGGTCCACTTGGTGGAGATACGCTCCTCGAGATTGACAGGGTCATCTTGGTCTCACCCCGGGGAGAGTCGATGGCGTGTGAAATCTCCAAACGAGCGCGCCTCTCCAACGGTAACTTTCTCATCTCATTTCATGAAATCACAGGCAAAGACGAAGCTGAGCACTACAGGGGCTGGAATGTGATGATAAATCGGGTATCCCTGGAGCCTCTGGCG
>JAHJLU010000156.1 GCA_018821745.1 Myxococcota bacterium
GCTGGTGACCAGCTCGAAGTGATCATACTGGGAGTAAATATGCAGCAGGCGGGCACGGCGCTCTTTTTTCGTAAAACCTTTTATGGTTTTAGGGAGATAACGCCGGCCAAGGGTGAAATCAAACATATCCCCGAAATCTTTCCCCGCAGCATAGGTGGAATAGGAGACCACAATCATGCGGGAGCTTTTTGACCCTGTGAGGAAAGACTTGTATTTTTCGTATAATCCATACATGGCGTCGAGCATGACTACCGTGGAGATGCGCTTGTTCTTGACCCATAGGGCCATAGTCTTGAAGGCGCCGCTGTGCCCCATGAGGACTACCTTCCCCGCCGGGATCTTCACGAACCGATTCTTCAACAGGGAGAAGAGGCTCTCCAGGGAGAACCAGGTGATGTCATCCTTGTCGGAGGAGGAGGACTCAGGGACAATAAAGAGAGCATTTTTCTTACTGAGATTGAACTTCTTGCCAAGGTGCGATCCCGTCCACTCCTTGTCTACCGTGGTCCCATATCCGTGGAGGTAAATAACCACGCCTGCATGGTCCTTGTCGTAGTCCTTGGGCCACCACAAATGAATAGCCCCCTTGCGGGTGAGCAATCTCTTGTGGGAACCACCAGCCACTGTTTCCTCCGCCACGTTGGTAATTCCGGCGGCGGTGGCTGGGATGAGGGCGACGAGGAGGAACATTAAAACGACCCGGGACAACATAATAACCATCCTTCTTATGTAAAAGTTGTGGTGCTTGCTCCTTGGCAAACAAAATCATGACGTGATTCAAACAAAAAATCAGTAATCAATCACACTGTTAGAATAGCACAGTGGACCCCTCTTTGCAAACGTCCAAAGGGGCAAAACGCCGGATCATCGCCGATAATATATTGTTATTTTTAGGTTAATAAATTTTCAACAAGAATGGAATTACCCACGGGGAGAGGGAGGGGGCTTGACAAATGTGGCAAAAATATGGTCATGCACATTACATCCAAAACGGACCGGATCTCCCTGTTTTTTACTTTTACACGAAACTCGAAGGGGAGATCTCAGTAAATGATAATCTGGTACTCTTCCATGGTATCGGCAAGGCAGGAGGGACAATATTCACGGCTCTTGGAAACAAAACCGCACACCCGACAACGATACCGGAGGTCATCGGAGTCATCGGTTCGGGGCTGGGCGCGCTGCATAAGGATCGCGTGGGCCTCCTCGATGCGGGCTGCGTTGGGATCCACGAGCTTTTTAATGGAATAAATGAGGGACATTGCGTCTTTCTTTCTTCTGAGAGATGGCACAATCTAGCCACACATACGTGCCATGTCAATAGCACCAGGTGCTGAAAATGTCTTTATGGACACAAGGAAAATCTCGGGTACAATTGCTCCCATGAATGCGACACCCCCCACCATGGTTCCCTCGGCCGAAGAGAGTCGCTGGCCCATGCTGCCTGCGGGCCCGAGAGTTCGTGATTCCCGTCTTGAAGCCGTCAGCCTCCACCGCATCCGACTGGTGCGCACATCAAAAAAGCTCCTGCTGCTCTATATCCTCTTTTTCCCCATCGCGCTCATCGTCTATGCCCTCATGCCCCTGTTCATCACGCTCCACTCAAGAGCGGTAGTCACGGTCCTCTTCCCCCTCTTTCTCATGGCATTCCTCCTCTTCAGCCGGTACCTGATCGCGCTCTTTCCCCTGGCCACCTTCGATAAGAAAACGGGCCGGTTTGTCATGAGAGGGGCCATTTTCCAGCCGGGGGGTGTGGCAAGGGGGATCACCAGACTCCCCCTTGAGGCTGTCCGCGGAGTCCAGTTTCTGGAGAAGCCCGGCGGATCCACCCTGATGGCGGCGGAGTGCAACCTGCTGCTGGAAAACGGGAAGCGCATCAATCTTCTCAACCACGCAGAGCTGGCTGACATTGCCGACGAGGGGCAACAGCTGGCTGATTTTCTGGGTGTGCCCCTGCTGGCGGTGCACCACTCCCCCGCTCCAAATCCCCAGGCGGCTCCTGTTAATTGACGTTCCCTTGTGTCAGACGGCCCGATGGCGGGGGCCAAGGAAATGGATCTGAAACATGGCGCGAAGATACTGCAGCTTTTTCTGAATGCTTCTCAGAGCGTCCCTGTCACCTCGGTTCAGGCTGGAATCCAATGCGATGCCGGGGACCTTGGCCTGCCAGGGAAGATTCACCAGCGATTTTCTCCACCGGTCAAGGGACCCCATGGCGCTGGCGGAGAGCTTCTCGTGGTTTGTGAGCCTTACCCGCAGGAGGGTCCCGTCATCCTCGAAGAAGGCGGTAACATCGGCTTTCCCGGGGATAGAGGGGAGAAACTGCGGAAAATCCGCAGAATGCATAACCCTGAGGATCAGCCCCTGATGGCTCAGTGCCAGGTGGGCAATGGGGTCCTTCCGCTTGATGGTGATGGCGCTGGTTCCCAAAAAATCTCCGGTGTTTCCTGTACTCACTGCCCCGGTGATGGTATCGAGGAGCGGCTTTCTTGAGGAGACCTCACATCGATTGCGGGCGCCTTCACCACCGAAACATGAGGACAACAGCACCGCTGCACATATGATGGGGACAGGTGTCGCGTTCATGATCTTCTCCTTCCCCCCCAAAACGGGGAAACCCAGACTCTTACGCCCGTGGCTCGGGATCCTTGCCCACCCTGTGACATCTCACACCACGAAAACCCAGGATGGGGCCTTTTTCTATTTTCCGGAGTTCTGGGTCGACACAATGGAGTCTTTGAAGGTACTCTGGAGAATCAAGCCCGTAATGATAAAGGCCAGGCCCCAGATGGTTGACCCGCGGATTGTCTCGTGGGCAACAGTCCCTATGAACACCAGTGATAAAATGGGAGACAGGAAAATGAGGGTGGAGATGCGGGATGCTTTCTCTGCCCGTTTCAGGGCGAAAAGCCACAGGACAAAGGTTATCCCCATCTCCACCGTCCCGATATATATACTCCCCACGATCATGGGCATGGTCAGGTTCATGTGGGAATGGGCAGCCAGGACGTAAATCCCCGTAAGAACGCTCCCGCTGAGGAAATTCAGGAAAAGCCCCAGGACCGGGTCCCCCCGGCTTCCCATGGAGACAAGCCAGTAGGTCGACCACAACAACGTGGAACCCAGGGCCAGGGTCACCCCCAGAGGACTCGCCACATGGAACCCCAGGAGGTCACCCTGGGTTGAGATGATGTAAACACCGAAATAACTGGTAAAAATCGAGAGGGCCTCCTTGAGTGCGATGCGCTGACCAAGCACAGGGACCGCCAGGAGCGCGAAGGTGATCGCCCAGGTGTAGTTGAGTGCCTGGGCCTCCTGGGCCGGCAGGAGATCATAGGCGGAGAAGAGGACAAGGTAATACAGAAAGGGGTTCAGTGCCCCAAGGGCGAGAGCCGCGAAATAAAAGCGCCTGCTCTGGCTGAAAAGTGCGCTCAGTCGCCCGGACGCCACAATAAAAATACCCAGAACCACCGCAGCGGTGCTGGAGGCGATGAGGAGCATGGGGGCAACCGAGGTATGGCGCAGCGTGATACGAAAGGCCGTGGCAACCGTGGACCACATGAGGACAGCCAGCAAACCGAAAACCATGGCATGGTTCTGATTTTTTGCAGGTTCTGATGAGGTTTCAGCCATCACGTTTTCCCATGGGAGAGAATAATCCAGGCAGCCATGTCACTGGCCTGCCCGGGAGGAAAATACCACAGCGCCAGCCTGAGGGGGAACGCATTCCTTCAATCGAGCGTGGGTGTTTTCAGTGGCGGATAAACCACACCCGATGGATCAGCCCCTCTCTCATGCGGTAGATGGCCGTGGCCCGCACCTCGCCCCTGCCCTTCATCCCCGTTACCAGCTCGCTGTCTGTCACGAACTCGCCACTCACAATTCGGTTCACCAGGCGACAGTGGAGATGTGGATTGGCCGCGAACATCTTGCCGTATGTTTTTTCCATGGCAGCGCGCCCCTTCATGACGGGCTTCCCCATGGGGAAATTATAAATCTCCACGTCCGGCGCATAGAGCGAGACAAAGGTCTTCACATCACGGGCGTTATAGGCGTCAAGCTGGGCCTGGGCCAACCACTCCGGGTTTGGCCGGTGGATCTCCCGGGGAGTCATAACC
>JAHJLU010000157.1 GCA_018821745.1 Myxococcota bacterium
AGAGATTGGTTTGCTGGGAATGATTCGCAGCAAGCCCAAGACAAAAGTGGAGCCGGACAAACCTAACGAGTTGGCCGAGAGCAGCTTTGTTATTTCGGTCAAAGGATTTGATCTGAAAGATGTGCAGCTGGTTGCCGATCTGCCCTCCCTCGACATGACCGTCTCCGGTCTCGCGCTCAGTGGGGGACATCTTTATTTTGGTTCTGAGAGTATGGAGGACTCCTTTCGCTTCCATTTGCAGGGTCGACCAACCGCCCGGGATGCCAAGGTCAGGTTCCTGGGGGCAAACCATCGGTTCTCCAAAATCCAGTTTCTTCGGGGCTACATGGATCCCAGGGAGCCCATGAATCTCCACTTCGCCCTCACAGCCATGGAGGGCGACACGCCCGTGCGTGCCAGAGCCTTTCTGGGGGATCACGGCGTGATAGTCGATGTCACTGCCAAAAATGTCGGGAGGATTGCTTCCCGCTATATTCCCCTCATTAATTTGAATGATGGCCCAGGGAGTGAGGCCCACATTAAGATCAGGGGTACCATAGCCGAGCCCATTGCCCAGATTCAGGGCAGCGGGTTGCGGTTTATCAACGGCTACGGCCCTTCAGTGGATAACCTGAGCGGGACCATGCTCTTCCAACGGGTTGAGGGTCATTCCACCATAAATTTCCTGGATATAAAGGGGACAACCCTTGACGCGACCCTGGTTGCTGATGGAATGTGGGATCTGCTGACCGGAAATATTTATACGAAAATCAATGGGGTGGCATTGAACCCACGGGAATTCGTGTCCGCCTCGGTTGGCGCTCGGTTGCCCCACATTGTCGACGGTGAGGTCACGGTAAGGACGGTCTTCCCGGATGTTCGCAATGTGGAATTCGGTTGGAAAATGAAAGGGAAGGGTGGTGATCTGAGCTACCTGACTTCCAACGGATCCATGAGCTATGTCAACGGGGATCTCGATTTCAAGTCACTGCGCATCGATGCCAGTGAGATCTCGATCCGATCCTCCGGGATCATTGGCAAGGACCGGTCAATGGCCATGCGAGGCACCCTTACCGGTCGGAATATGGGCCGGTTTCTCAAACGAATGGGGATAGCGCCCCTTTTATCCTCCCTCGACTTCAGCGGTCTCATCCGGGGGACTGTGAATAATCCCAGGATATCGGGGCAGATGACTGCCGGTGGGATGAAAGCGGGGATAACCACCATCCCCGCGCTCCATTCTCATGTGAACATCAATAAATCCGGCGCCACCTTTGCCGGTGTCAACGGGCGGCTCGCCCGGGGAAAAATTTCGGGAAGTGGTGGTGTCAATTGGAGCCAGGGGTTCTTTGTGTTCGGTCAGGGGCAGACCAAGGGAGTAGAGTTGAGTCTTCTGACCAAAGGTGTCGTCAAAGGTCAGTTGCAGGCACATGGCCGGGTCCGTGGACAAGTGTCCCGGTTGACGGGGAAGGTCACCCTCGCCATGGCTGACGGGGCGGCCTACGGGTGGAAACTGAAGGATGCCCAGACGGCCATAACTCTGAAGCAGGGAGCTGTGTTTATCGATAAGGGGAAGATGGAGCTGTCCGGCAGCAAGGTGACCTTTATGGGCAGTCTGCTCGGTCCAAAGGGGCTCGGCCTCGATGTGAAGGTGGCCGGGCTCAATCTCGACGCACTCAGATCTCCGATCGTGACAGGGGTCATCAATGCGGATCTGGGGCTGCGGGGGAGCGTTACAGCACCCTATCTCCTGGGGAATGCCACCTTGTCCCGGGCGCGGATTCATGGCCGCCCTGCCGGTTCCGATATCACCCTGCGGTTCTATCGGGAAAAAAAAACCAACCTTTTTTCGGGAAATGTTTTCAACAAAATCGCGATCAATGGTCAGTATCAATCCTTGCCTAAGCCGCAATCAATTGTGACTGTAGCGTTCAACGATATGGACCCGGCGCTGTTTATCTCGCCCCGACTGTTGAGAAGCTATGGAGTGGATATGCTCCTCTCGGGATCTGGTGAGGCGATCCTGAAGCCCGGTTCTTTTCCTGCTGCGACCCTCCGCGTCACCAAGGCCCGTGTAGGCATGACCGGAATCCCAAACAAGTTCGGACCCACGAGGCCCAGAGAGGTGCTGAAACTGGGCAAGCCGCTCCTTCTGACGCTCACCAAGCGCGGCATAAAAGCCCACCGTTTCAATATTGCCGGTCTGGGAACGGATCTCGACCTTGAAGCGTTCTATGATTTCAAGCAGTTAACTGGGAAACTTGATGGTGACGTGGGAATGACTCTGGTGCCCTATTTTATGCCCCAGGGGTATATGGAACGCGCCACGGGAAGTCTCTCCCTGAAGATCGCGTTCCTCCAGAAATCAGATGGTCTCGATCTCAACGGGAGCGCCTATTTTGCCGGAAATCAACTTTACCGCAGCATGGGGGGTGAGAAAATCACTATCAGGGCGGGTAAAATCACCTTTGCGCCCCGGAAACTGACCCTGGATACGGTGCGGGTTGTGTATGAAGAGGAGGAGATGGTGGCAAATGGCCAGCTGGATCTCGGGCCATGGGTGAATCCGACCCACATGTCCTTCGATATCAATGGGCTTGTCTCCTCAAAAGCGCTCTTCCTGTTGGCAGCCGGCAGTCTTTACAGCACCACGGGGCGCTCACGGCTGGATCTCCATGTTTCGGGCGCAACGACAGCACCCCAGTTCAAGGGCAGGCTGAAAATGGTGGAGAACAACAGGATTTACCTGAGAAGCGGCAGGGAGATCACCCTCGCAAAGGATTCCCTGGCGACCTTCTCGGGTCCCAATGTGCGGCTGGTAGGGGTAAAGGTTGAGATGGAGGATGGATTTATCCTGGCTGACGGAGGTTTTACCTGGCAAAAAGGGCGCCCCGTCGATATGGACATCGCGCTCCAGTTACGCAACCTTGTGGAGCGCAGTAGTTCTTATGAGTTTGAAATGATGGGGAATCTTCGACTTTTCTGCCAGGGGAACGACCCGCTCACCCTCCG
>JAHJLU010000158.1 GCA_018821745.1 Myxococcota bacterium
GTCAGGGCGATCGCAAGAAAAAGCGATTGACATTGTTGAACGATCGTGATCGAAAGCAGGGAGTACTGGTTGCAAAGACTGGAGGTCGACCATGGCACCCAAGAAAAAGATGTTGGATATCGGGAATTACGAAGATTTGGCTACCCACACGGCCTCATCGCTGGTTTCTCACCTAGTCATCGTCGACGACCCTCGAGGAAACCAGGGGAAGATGCATGTTTTCAATGATATTCTCGCCATCATCATCCTCGGGACCATCTGTGGATGCGACGACGCGGAGCGGCTCCAGGACTGGGCCCAGAAGGAGCAGGAGTGGTTGTCGAGGTTTCTGTTTCTTCCCCATGGGATACCGTCCCAGGACACCTATCTGCGGGCCTTGGCGGCCATAGACCCCGCCGCCTTCAGCGCGGCGTTCATTGGATGGGCTCAGGAATTGTATTCGATGATGGGGCTCAAAGGCCAGATAGCCGTGGATGGGAAAACCGCGAGGGGGGCTCAGCAGAGTGACCAGACGAAGAACTCCGTACACATGGTGAGCGCCCTTGCATGCGAGGCCGGGCTGGTCCTGGGGCAGCGTCGGACAGGGGAGAAATCCAACGAGATTGTCGCCATGCCTGAGCTGCTGGCCCAACTGAACCTGAAGGGTGAGCTGGTCAGCATTGATGCGATGGGATGTCAGACAGAGATTGCCGAGCACATCGTGTCGCACGGAGGAGATTACCTGTTTGGGCTCAAGGACAATCAACCGACCCTCCATGAGGAAGCGCAGGCGGCCTTTGCGGAGGCGAGGTGTCAGCGAAAGCGCTCTATAGAGGAGAGTGCTCCTCCGAAGATAGAGACGTGTGAGTCTGTCGATGGTGGCCACGGCCGGATAGAGACACGTCGCGCCACGGTCTGTACTGGATTTGAGGAGTGGGTCCCCTCTGCGAGCCGCTTTAGGGAACTAAAGGCATTGATTGAGATCCAATCGGAACGCGTGGACAAATCGACCGGCGAGGTCAAGAGGGAGACCCGGCATTACATCAGCAGTCGCCCCTTGACGGCCAGTGAAGCCAATGACGCGGTGAGAAACCATTGGCTCATTGAGAACCGGCTCCACTGGTGCCTGGACGTGACTTTCAACGAGGATGCCTGCCGGATCCGCAAGGGCCATGCGGCCGAGAACCTCGTGGTTATCCGGCACTTCGCCATCAGCATCCTGCGGCAATACGCCGGCGACAACTACAGCATCACGCGGCGGCGGCGCCTGTGTGACTACAACCGGAACTACCGCCTCCATCTGATGTCATCAGTACTCGCACACTAATAAATCAATAATTCGTCGCTCCTGTACAGCCAGGCACGAACCCGCACCATAAAACGTTATGCGACACTGCATAAGAGGGCAATGCGTGATGAAAAGGGTTAATCCAACTGTGACAGTTGGTCAACCTCTCGTGCTTATGGATCCAGGCCTGCGCCTGGATGACGGGTCGCTGATAACCGGGCTCTAATTACGGCCGACTTGTTGTTTCACTATTTTCTTGCGATTGCCCTGAGGAGGGAGTGGGGAGGGGAAAAAATTACATCTTCCCGGTGCTGCACATGCCGGATGTGCATGTTTGTCCAGAATTACAGCATGTACAGCCACCAAGCTGGCTACAACAACAACTGTTGCCACCACAGGAAATGCCGCATTGATCGCAGTTTTCTGGGTCAGCTTCGCCCCCGGTAAGCATGTTGTTCACTTGGGTAATGGTACATTCGCCGTCACAACACTCCTCAAAGCAGCTTGTAAGACCCATTCCTAAATCAAAGCAGGGGGATGAGAAATCGACGGTTTCAGTGAACGTACCGCGGCACACTGTGCCGGAGGAGCCGCAGGTGCACTCGCCGCCCACGCAGCCGTTGCCCGTGCCGCAGTTGTGGCCACACTCGCCGCAGTTGGTGGGGTCGGTGGAGGTGTTGGCGCAGTAGGTGCCACAGCAGGATTCACCGGTGTTGCAGGCAACGGAGCCGCACATGCAGTCGCCGGCGGAGCAGGTGAGCCCGGTGCCGCAGACGTTGCCGCAGGTGCCGCAGTTATAGACGCTGGTGTTGAGATCCTGGCAGGCGTTGGAGCAGCAGGCGCGGCCGCTGGTGCAGGCGGCGGTGGTCCCGCAGGCACACTGACCTGCCACGCAGGCGTTGGCACCCACGGAATCGCAGGTGTTGCCGCAGGAGCCGCAGTTGTACATGTCGGAGGTGAGGTTGCGGCAGATGTAGATGCCATTGTCCTGGCAGCAGGACTCACCGTTCTGGCAGGGGGTGCCGTTGGCGGCGCAGGCGTCGGTGCACTGGCCGTTGATGCATTCGCCGCTGCAGTAGTTGCCGCCGCTGCCGCAGTTGTTCTCGTCGGTGCGCAGATCCACGCAGCCGTTCTGGTAGCAGATTTTATCGTTGGAGCAGGGGCAGGGGTCCACACAGGTGGAGTGCTCATCGGAGCTGCCGACACACACCTTGCTGGCGGGACAATAGGTGGAGCATGCGCCCGTGACGTTGTTGATGTTGTTGACGTTGTTCACATTGTTGTTATTGTCGTCGTCACCTCCCGAGGAGGCGCAACCCACTGCGAAGAGAAAGAGCGATGCAAAAACAAAAAGTATGGGGGATTTTCTCATGGTGACACTCCACATCCGGCTGCCCGGTCTTTCGGTGATGGATAAGACTCGTTGTTATTTTTTACCACAAATCATCGCCACGACAAGAAATTAATTTATTTTAACCGGCAAAACTTGGCCAGCAGCACCCGAAGGCCCCATTTTTCCATTTGCCGCAGGAGCGTGAGGTGGATCACCGTGGGGATGATTTGCTCATTGGATTGGGATCAGAGGGGGAGGGTGGGAATCAGGAAGACACCCAGGAGAGACTCGGGGGGATCCTGGCTGTCGATGACTCCCATATAGAGGAAGTAGCCCGTGAGGGTGGTGGTGGTTCCCGGGATCTGCACCTGGTTGGCACCGGAGGTGTCGGTCACGGAGCCGCTGATGACGCCGCTTTCATCCATGGTCAGCCCGTCGGGGAGGCCCCAGTATGTGATGAAGGTGCTGAGCATGGCCGGGGGCTCTTCATAGCTCCACTCGTGGGGAGGGAGGCCGCCCTTGACGCCCAGCGAAGCGCTGTAGTCGATGTAGGGGATGAGAACCGGGAGAATATTGATACTCTGGCCCATATATGAGTAGGTGTACTCGGCATCCATGGTCATGGGGGAGATGCCCACGGAGAGATTGAAGGAGGCCGTGGTGTAGGAGGGGGGAAGGGTGGAGTCCGTCACCATGAAGGTGAGTGACCACTCCCCGGCCTCTTCGGTGGTCCCGGAGATGATCCCGTCGGCGGTGAGGATGAGCCCGCGGGGGAGCTCCCCCTCCATGAGCTTCCATCCGAAGGGGGGTATTCCGCCCGCCGCCTGGAGGTCAGCTTCGTAGGGCTCGTAGTTCATTCCCGCGGGGAGCGCCGTGGTCGTCACGGTGAGATCTCCGCGGGTGGTACATTTCCCCAGGGAGCAGAAGGTCCCCGTGGGGCAGTCCGACTGGATCCACCCGGAGCCGTATTCATTGCACAGGAGCCTTGAGCGGGGATTGTCCTCCTGGCATGAGCCAGCCAGGGGAATACACACCTTCTCCACGGCGGCAAATTCACAGCCCAGAAGAAAGGTCTGCAGAACAACGATAAAGAGAAGGAATTTTCGGAACATCATGGCCTCCGGCGGCTCCAGACGCGACAAACGGTGAGCGACCTGCCAAGCGCCCATATGATACCACGGGTCACAAGGTTTGGGCGTATTTTTTTCCCCGCAGGGGCTCTTCTCCCCATGCCCGGCAGTGCTACTCGGGATTGTGGACGCGCTTCCTTCTGAAGTAGGCGAACCAGCCCAGAATACCCAGGAGGATAAGGACGCCGGCGCCGGTGGATCCTGCCACCACGTAGCGGCACCCGCAGCCGTGGGCCCCGGGACGCTTTGCCATGGTCGGGGGCATCAGGTGGACCGTTGTACGGCTCCACGCCCCGTGCTGGTCCCGCACCA
>JAHJLU010000159.1 GCA_018821745.1 Myxococcota bacterium
ATTTTCCGAAACGACCGCTCTTCAGGTGTTCGGGAATCCATGAGGTGTGTTCGTTGCAGGTGATGATACGCTCCTTGATCGCCGTGACATTGACGAACCAGACAGGCATCGCCTTGTACATGAGTGGGAACCCGCTCCGCTCACAGAAGGGATAGGAGTGAACAATAGTGGAGTGTTTGGCGATGCGGCCGCGCTTTTTCAAATCCTGGATAATGAGAGGATCCGCATCCTTGATATAGAGGCCCTTCCAACTGTTCACCGGCTCCGTGAATTTGCCATCCATGTTGATGGGATCAACCAGGGGGATGCCTTCCCTCGCGCAGACACGGTGGTCATCTTCACCGTAGGCAGGCGCCAGGTGGACCATTCCCGTGCCGTCCTCGGCGGTGACATACTCGTCGATGACGACTTTAAACGCGCCACGTTCTCTCATCTCTTCAAAAAAATCAAAGAGGGGGACATATTGCAGTCCCTTGAGTGATTCACCCTTCATTTCGGATAGGATTTCATAGGTGTCCGGTTTTTTGTAGAGCGTGTGGACCAGACTCTTGGCCATGATGTAGTTGGTCTCGTCGGCAAGATCCCGCAGCTTGACGTAGTCAATCTGGGGATGTGCAGCCACTGCCAGGTTGGCAGGCAAAGTCCACGGTGTTGTGGTCCAGACGAGGAGTTTTGTGCCGGGATCGCTGACCAGGGGCATGGTGAGTGTGATTGCAGGATCCTGCACGTCCCGATAATCGGCTGACGCTTCAAAATTGGAGAGTGTGGTGTGACAGCCCGTGGAGTAGGGGAGAATTCGATACCCCTCATAGATAAGATCTTTGTCCCACAGCTGCTTGAAGGTCCACCAGACGGACTCCATAAATGACGCCTGCATGGTGAGATAGCGGTCCTGGAAATCAACCCAGCGGCCCGTTCGGAGAACTGTTTTCTCCCACTCCTTGGAGTATTTCAGGACCGACGCACGGCATGCCTCGTTGAAGGTCTCAATGCCCACTTCTTCGATGGATTTCCCCACAATTCCCAGCTCCCGTTCGATCTCCATCTCCACGGGGAGGCCGTGGGTGTCCCACCCGAATCTGCGTTCTACGCGCATTCCCCTCATGGTCCAGTAACGGGGAACGATATCTTTTATTATCCCTGCGAGAAGGTGACCGTAGTGCGGAAGGTTGTTGGCAAAGGGTGGACCATCATAAAAAACATACTCCTGAGCATCCCGACGGTTTCTCACGGAACGGCCAAATGTGTCTTCGGCCTCCCAGCGTTTGAGTATGGCTTCTTCCAGGGTGGGCAGGTGGAGTTCTTTTTCTGTGGAACGCATATAAACTTTTTCCGTTGTGTTGGCAGATGTCCTGCAGATTGTCACGGGCTGGTGACTCTATTTCGTGGGAATTCCGGTTTGTCTCTGTCTGAGGAGCGTGGGGACAGGATGAAAAAACCAGATCATTGCGGACAGGATCAACTTTTTTTGTAAACGATAGTGACCGTCAGGCAGTGGTACTCGTTGTCGGAACTCTGGGTAGTCTGTTTGGAGATCAGTTCTATTCCATTTGCTTCACGGAGCCAGTTTGTGATTTGATTTCCGAGCGCATCGCGCTCTTTTGCCTTGGTTGCCGTGAAAACTTTTACGCCTAAATTTTCAGCTAACATAATCATCCTCATAAAAATTAAATGCCGCACTCCATGCGGGAAACCGAAATACTGTAACGATGGCTCGCGACTGAATTGCCACACGTGAATCCCGGCGAATAACTACTGGATTCTGTTAACACAAGCTGATAAAAAGTAAAGATGTTCTTTTTCCCTGTTGCCCCGGAATTATTGGCCCAAATCCATGAACCGCGGCAACGCCCTATTACCCTCGTGCTGCCCACGATATCCTGATTTTTTCATTGACCACGGGAGCTTCCCCATGCGAATCACTTGCCTCATCTTTGCACTTTTACTGATCTCCTGCGCCCGAACCCCAGGGACTTCCATCTCTATGATGGAGAGCATGCCTTCGGGCAGGTGGAGCATGGAGAAACGAACCAGCAAGGGGGGCGCCCAGATAATTGACCGCCAGCTGTGGGATATTGTCAAAAAGGGCAACGTGTTCAAGGTTCGCATGGATTTCTATCGTATGGCCCACTCTATGTCCGGGTTCCCCTGCAATGGATCCCCTTCCTATAATCTCCACATGCGATTCGATTTTTCCAGGGCTCACCTGGTGAACGGAGATCTCGTCCTGGGGACACCCACGGTGAAGCACACGCCCAACGCGTGTGATGAGAGGCTTCCTGAACTCAAGGGCGCCACGCTCAGGAGCCATCGTGGAGGGCGTCTGCTTTATGTCCAGAGCAAACGCGCCGAGGTGCTCCATCCTTTCTCTCTGACCGGGGTCTGGTCCTACAAGCGTGTCACTCCGAATAAAGGGAACATCGACAGCAAAATCGAGATAGAGGAATGGAACCTCGTCCAGCATCGGGACAGAAGCGTCAGCGGTTTCTATGATCGAATTGTTGTAAGAAAGAGC